>NZHF01000057.1 GCA_002691305.1 Gammaproteobacteria bacterium
TTATCTATATCAATGAATAAATGATTGATTTTTTTAAAATCAAATGAATAATCATTCTCATTATATAGAATGATATTCCCCTTGTATCCATGCAATTTAAAAATTGACCCTATATGGAGACAATTTTCTTTATGCATTAGTATTAAATTTTAAAATTATTTTTTTTCTGAATCTTCCTCTTCAGCTGGAACTTCTTCTTCAACTGGAGCTTCCTCTTCAGCTGGAACTTCTTCTTCAACTGGAGCTTCTTCTTCAACTGGAGCTTCCTCTGCTTCCTTTGTTGGAGTTTCTTCTGCTGGCGGAATCTCTTGAGAAGTTTTCTTAATAACTATCTTCTTTTTTTTCTTTATTTTTGTAGTGGATATTTTTCCTTCGCTATCAACTTCAACAAAATCGTCTTCAATTTCTTCCAGGATTGGAATTGTGCTTTTACCTTCCTGATAGCTTTCAGTAATAAGGGAAGTGATAAGCTCAGTTGTGAGTCTCGAGTCATCATTTGATGCGATTAAATAGTCAACACCGTCTGGTGAAGAATTTGTATCAACCATAGCTATAATCGGTATACCTAATACTATTGCCTCTTTGACTGCATTCTTTTCATAATTGACATCTACAATAAAAATGGCATCTGGTAATTTCTTCATGTTTCTAATCCCACCAAGACCTTTTTCTAACTTTTCGTGGGACCTTGTCATTGTCAGAACTTCTTTCTTTGTAAGGCCTTGAGTATTTTCTTCTTTAAGGGCTTCCTCAAGNTTCTCTAACTTCTTAATAGATTGAGAAATTGTCTTATTATTNGTAAGNGTTCCACCAAGCCATCTATTNGAAACATATGGCATCCCGCANNTNACTCCTGCATTCTTGATNGAATCTTTTACAGATTTTTTNGTNCCTACAAAAAGAATNGTGCCAGATTGNGCAGCTAACTTTTGNACAAAATCACAAGTACTCGNTATTTGTGGAATGGTTTTTTCAAGATCAATTATATGAATCCCATTTCTATCNCCATAGATATGGTCTTTCATCTTAGGGTTCCAATATTTGGTTTTATGGCCAAAATGTGCCCCTGCTTCTAGCAGGTCACGAATGTTTAACTTTCTCATTTTTTTCCTCTTCGGGTTAAACTCCCACTAATCCCAATCAATAACCATTTAACAGGCACCCATTAATTGTGTCGATTTGTGTTCGATATTAATGCAAAATTGCGGTGGGATTTATAACATAATAAACTGCCAGCAACAATAAAAAAGCTAGTAAAATAGATAAAAGATATGTCTGTAGAAATAAAAACTTTAGAACAACAAGAGAAAATGAGGATTGCTGGAAAGCTTGCCTCTGAGGTACTTGATTTGATTGGTGATTATGTAAAACCAGGAGTGAGTACGCTTGAACTGGATGAAATATGCAATGATTATATAGTCAATACTCAGGAAACTATCCCAGCAAATGTTGGATATAGAGGATTTCCAGCTACAACATGCACATCGATAAATCATGTTGTTTGTCACGGAATACCGAATGAAAAAGGTTTAAAGAATGGAGACATCCTAAATATCGATGTGACTGTAATTAAGGATGGTTATCATGGTGATACCAGCAGAATGTTCGTTGTTGGTAAAACTTCTAATCAAGCAAAAAAGTTGATCGATGTTACATATCAATCGATGTGTGCAGGAATAATGGCTGTCAAACCCGGAAATAAGTTGGGTGATATTGGATATGCAATACAAAAGCATGCTGAAAATAATTACTACAGCGTAGTAAAAGAATACTGTGGGCATGGGATCGGCCAAGTATATCATGACGAACCACAAATTCTTCATTATGGCATCCCTGATACAGGCATGGAGTTAAAATCCGGAATGACATTCACTATTGAGCCAATGGTTAATTTAGGTGGGGCTGGTGTAAGACTCTTATCAGATGGTTGGACAGTAGTGACGAAGGACCACTCTCTCTCAGCACAGTGGGAACATACCATTCTTGTGACAGATAATGGTTACGAAGTCCTTACTTTATCTCCTGGTGAGTCAATTTAATTTGTCGCAAGATGAATCATTCATATTTTCTAGATTCANACATCGATATTAATTCTTCATCATATGAGACAAGAAAGAATNTAATNAGAGATTTAAAAGANTTTACCCAAACAGAATCTATNGCAATAGATCAATTAGTCACAAAGAATCCAATCNGTGAGATATTATCAAGAAGGTGNAAACTCAATGATGATGTAATCTCTTTTGTAGCANATCAGTTTTTTAAGGCGCATGAAGANAAGCTAAACATTATTGCTGTTGGNGGGTANGGAAGAAGTGAGNTTTACCCNAAATCCGATACTGACCTGCTAATCCTTTTAAGAAAAAACAGTAAAAATGATCTAAAGAATGATATTTCAAAATTTCTAACATTTCTCTGGGATATTGGTATTGAAGCCAGTCATAGCACGAGAACAATCTCTGAATGCATAAGAGAATCCAAAAAAGATATTTCTGTTTGCACTTCACTACTTGAATCCCGAACTATCTTTGGATCANAAGANCTTTTTCTGGAATATCAAAAAAAAGTTCTTTTGAAGCATGCCTGGAAGAATGAGGATTTTCTTAGTGGCAAAATTAATGAGCAAATTAATCGTCACAAAAACTTCAACAATACAGCATATAATCTTGAACCAAATATTAAAGATGGTCCNGGTGGACTAAGAGATGCTCATACAATCTTTTGGATTGCAAAGAAGCTGGATATTTCAAATATAGAAGACCTAAAAAGTGAAAATATACTGAATGATGATCAAATTNGATTGCTTCAAGAATCCTGGAATCTAATATCAAAAATCAGGTATGCGCTTCATGCATTAGCAAATAGACCAGAAGACAGGCTTCTATTTGACTATCAAAGGGTTCTTGCAAATAACTTTGGATATAGNGATTCAGANCACCTCATGGCTGTAGAANTTTTTATGCAAGATTATTACAAAGCAGTAAAAANNATTTCTAGATTCAATGAAATTTGTTTACAAATATTTGATCAAAGAATTAATGCCAGACGATTTGTGGCTAAAAAGAATATCAATGAAAATTTTCATATTAGAAATAAATTAATTGGATTAAGAAAGGGAATAGANTTTAAAGACAACCCAAGTTTGATAATGGAAATTTTTCTTCATTTTCAAGAAAACGATATTTTGGGAATCGAATCAAAAACAATTAACCAGATTCTTGAGAATTTAGATCTTATTAACGATGAGTTTAGAGCTGACCCAAATAATAAGAAGCTCTTCATAAAGATCCTCAAGGCATCAGAAGGTGTGACTCATGAACTCAAAAGAATGAATCTATATGGCGTTCTAGGTTTATATCTTCCAATTTTTGGCCAAATCGAAGGACGAATGCAATTTGATCTTTTTCACACTCTTACAGTGGATGAACATACATTGAATGTGGTCAGTAACCTCAGAAGGTTGTCTCTTAATAGATTCAATCATGAATACCCCGAAGACAGTAAAAAAATGCAGGCATTAGAATCACAGGAAATACTCTATTTGGCAGGATTATTTCATGATATTGCAAAAGGCAGAGGTGGAGATCATTCAATATTAGGAGCAAAAGATGCTGAGGATTTTTGTATGTCTCACGGGATGACGAGATACCAATCTAAGCTTGTTTCATGGCTAGTAGAAAATCATTTGTTATTCTCACTGACCGCACAAAAAAAAGACATACATGACCCATTGGTAATCAAAGAGCTTGCAGAGATCATTGGAGATGAAGAAAGGCTTGAATATTTATTCCTTTTAACAGTCTGTGATGTCAGAGCAACAAATCCAAGTTTATGGAATAGCTGGAAAGAAAGGCTCTTTAGAGACCTTTATCAATTCACAAAAGATGCTCTAAGGATGGGGCTAGAGAATACACTTGATAAAGAAGATATCGTTAAAGAAAAAATAGAAATAACCACTGAATATTTAAAGGATAAGAATCTTGATATCGGTGGATTGAATATAGAGCTTGATAAGCTCAATGAAAACTATTTTCTGAGGTTTAATCAGGATGAAATCAACTATCATCTTGAGAAAATCTTATCAATCAAGCCTGAAGACAATAAAAACAGTATCGTTCACCTAAAGCTGATTGAAGATGAAGGTTTAATGCTCCTATTCATTAGAACAGTTATGGATTTCGATACTTTTTCAATTATCACAAATAATTTGGTGGAGAAAAATTTATCAATTAGAGATGCAAAGGTGATTGAACTGAATGATGGAAGCTGCATATATAATTTCTATATGGATACACCCAAAGGAGATGCATATGACATAGAAAATAAAGTGGATTCTTTAATTAATAACTTAAGCTTAACACTTGAGAAGAAGCAGGTGGCGAAAAAGAAGAAGTTCAAACTTTCAAGAAGGCTGAGAAGCTTCAAAACAAAAACAAAGGTGAGCTTCTTGGTGGATCACATTCATAAACGAACCGTTCTCGAGATGGTTTCAATTGATAGACCGGGTTTACTTGTTGATATATCGGAGGTTCTCCGTAGAAATAATATTTGGATTGAGTCAGCAAAAATAGCAACCATTGGCGAAAGAGCTGAGGATGTCTTTTACCTGAGGAATGAATACCAAGATTCAATTCCAATTGAGACAATAAACAAACTAGAGTCAGAACTCATTGAATCATTGGATTATTAAATCGCTTTATTGTAAGACCTAAGATTTGACCAAACTCCAAAGATTGCGAGCAAGGATAGAGAGATAATAACCCATGCTGGCATGCTTAAACCGAGAAGTGACCAGTCCACATTTGCGCATTCACCAGAGCCTGAAAAAACCATTTCAAATACATCTGAAAGAGGAAAGTTTTCAACCATAAAATCAAGTCCGGGGCCGCATCCTGGAACTTTTTCCGGTGGAAGGTTTTGCAACCATACATGTCTTGAAGCCACCAAAATTCCAGAAAGAGATGTAAGTGAGATCAATAACCCAATAATAAGCCTAGAAAATGGGCTGGTTATAGGGAAAGAGCCAATAAGAAATACCAATCCAAGCAAGATCGTGGATAGTCTTTGAAATATACACATTGGGCATGGTTCTAGACCGAGAATATGTTCCGCATATAGTGCATAACTCATTAAAAACAAACACGCACAAAAACCGAGAAAGCTGTGAGTTCTTACCGAGAGATTTTTAAAGCTTTCTATCAACTTGCTACCTCATTGAAAAGATAATTTGGCTTAAGGTTCATCCAATCTATTGTATTGCCTTTATTGAATTCTTCTAGTGCATGATCAATCATGGTGATCGAATTGAGATATTCCTCTCCAGATTGAACGAGAACAGAGTTCGAATCGATTTTCATTTCTGGGTATCTTTTTATTCCGCTCCCAACAATTAATCCTTCAGTCTTCTGGATATTAATTTCCTCAGTATGCATTAATTGGTCATTAGCAATCCTGATAAATTTTTGATCTTCAAAAGCATAAGAGCCTAGATATAAATTATTCCTGCCGGCATCCTCTATCAAAAGTATTCTGCTAGCATCATTTTGGTACATAATTTCTCTTGCAATGAATTCAAGGCTTGAAATNGCAACNATGGGCTTTTTAAGNACATANCTTATTGATTTTATTGCACTTATAGAGACTCTGAGTCCTGAGAATCGACCTGGACCAATACCGACAGCNAGAAAATCAAGATCTTGCATAGATAGNTCGGCAAGATTCAAAACATGGTCAATCTTTTTGAATATTTCTTTGGCATGATCAGTGGTTTTTTCAATGGGTATATCAAAATANTCACTACCATTCTTTACTCCGAGACAAAATCTCCGAGTTGAAGTATCTATGGCTAGGCATTTAGTCATCGTTTAGTTAAAATACACCACTTAAATTCAATTGATTTTTTTTGAATAATANCAAAAAGAATCAATCAAGTATTAACCATAAAATCTATTAAACAAGAAATAACTATGTCTACANCGAATCAAGAACTTCAGAGCTGGGTTGAAGAAGTCTCAGAAATGACCAAGCCAGATAATATTTACTGGTGCAATGGATCAAAAGAAGAATATGAAGAATTCATCCANNAGATGCTTGGNACTGGAGACTTAATGCAACTCAATGAAGAAACCTTCCCAAATTGTTATTTACATAGATCAGATCCATCGGATGTNGCCAGGGTTGAGCATCTGACTTTTATTTGNACTGAAGATTCTGATGATGCAGGTCCCAANAACAATTGGATGGACCCAAAAGAGGCTCATGAGAAATTGGATCATTTGTTTGAAAATTGCATGGAAGGCAGAACNATGTATGTNATCCCATACTGCATGGGNCCAATAGGTTCAGACCTTTCGAGATGTGGNGTTGAAATTACCGATAGCCCTTATGTTGTTGCAAATATGTATTTGATGACAAGAATGGGGGATGAGGCACTCTCAAGAATTGAAAAAGANGGAGGTTTCGTAAAAGGAATACACTCCACGGGNGATTTGGATCCAGATAAAAGATTCATCATGCANTTTCCTGGAGAAAAAACGATCAGAAGCATTGGATCGGGTTATGGTGGAAATGCCCTACTTGGGAAAAAATGTCATGCACTTAGAATTGCGAGCTATCAAGCACTTGAAGAAAAATGGCTTGCTGAACACATGCTGATCGTTGAGATTGAGAACCCGGAAGGTGAAATTTTTAATATAGCCGCAGCATTCCCATCGGCTTGCGGGAAAACCAATCTCGCTATGTTGATCCCGCCTGAAGAATACAATGGCTGGAAAGTCAGAACAATTGGCGATGATATTGCCTGGTTGCATATGGATGAGTCGGGNCAAATATGGGCCATCAATCCAGAAGCAGGATATTTTGGTGTGGTTCCAGGCACAAATGAAGACGATAATGAGAACGCATACAAGGCCATTCAGTCAGATGCAATCTTCACAAATGTTGGNCTAACAGACAACAATGAGCCTTGGTGGGAAGGCAGAAAGGATGGCAATCCAGTNATAGACTGGAGAGGCAANGAAATNGAACAAGGCGAAGATGCTGTGTTTGCTCACCCAAACTCTAGNTTCACAGTTTCAGCAAAGAATAATCCTAAATANTCCGATCTTGCGGATTCATCCAATGGGGTTCCTATTTCTGCCATTGTTTTTGGTGGTAGAAGAAGCGAATTGGCACCATTGGTNTATGAATCAAAAGATTGGAACCACGGTGTTCTTGTGGGAGCAAGTGTTGGATCCGAGACNACTGCTGCTGCAATAGGTGANGTGGGCATAATAAGAAGAGACCCAATGGCAATGAAGCCCTTTTGTGGATATAACTTTGCAGACTATTGGACGCACTGGCTCAGCTTCTCAGAACGATCAGACAATCTTCCTAAGATCTTCCATGTCAATTGGTTTAGAAAAAATGAAAACGGATTCATCTGGCCAGGATTTGGTGATAATTTACGAGTCCTTGAATGGATCATNAATCGATGCAATAACGAAATAGATGCCCGTGAAACTCCNATCGGATTTCTTCCAAAACCNGAGGACATCAATACATCAGGTTTAACAATTACAAATGAGGCCATGGAAGAGCTTGTCCANATTGACAATCAAAAGTGGTTGGATGAGATGGCTGGTATCAGNGATTATTTCGAAGAATANGAAGAAAGACTTCCNGAGAANTTACTTGAGGAACACGCAAAGGTCATTNAAGCACTTAATGCTGAGTAACCCTCTCCTCTACAAAGAGTCTCATNGATCTCACAAGATCTTCGGCATNGCTTTTTTTAGAATCCAAGCCACCGACTAAGTTTCTCCATTCTTTTGCACCCGACATTCCTTTGAACAATGTTGTCATATGTCGGGTGATAAAATGAACANNNGTTCCATNTTTTGACTCTTTGATGATGTATTCAAACATTCTTTCAAAGAAATCTGTCATTTCCATGGGTGAGTCCTCATAGATGGAACTAGTTATCACTCTAAGAAATAATGGATTATTGCATGCCTCTCTTCCAATCATTACTCCATCGACGTATTCACAATGCTCTTTGATTTCATGAATTTTTTTTATNTCNCCATTTATTTCTATTGTTAAGTCNCTGTATTGNTCTTTTATNTTNTAAACCCTTGNATAATTNATCGGTGGTATNGATCTATTTTCNTTGGGGCTTAATCCGTTCAGCAGTGCNTTTCTGGCATGGAGAATATANTGATCACAACNGTATTTGGATGTGGTTTCAATGAATTCACAGAGAAATTCATAAGAATCGAAATCNTCAATCCCTAATCGAGTTTTTATCGTGACAGGGAGATCACAGGTGTTTCTTATGGATTCAACCATGCGTCCAACGGTCTTTGGTTCGTCCATCAATGCTGCGCCCACTTTGCAATTTTGTACTCTTTCGCTGGGACAACCAATGTTTAAGTTGATTTCATTGTAATTGCATTGCTCAATAATCTTGGAAGCCTCAGAAACAGACGTAGAATCATTGCCAGCTATCTGAATGGCNACTGCTCTGGAATCTNTNTTTTCTCTTTCTAAAAAATTTTTTTCTGATTGAAGAATCGCATCGACATGAATCATTGGGGTATAAAGTGAGATCTTTTCACAAAGCAAAGATGCCATGAATCTAAANTGGCGATCAGTCATTCCCATCATTGGGGCTACAGATATTCTCTTANCTGTCATTATCCTGCAACATCTCTCCAGACGAAGAAGCGAGTTGCTAGAAAGAAGCTNACGATTAACCAAAATATCACNCCAATGAGATTNAAATCAAAAGACAATAAACTCAGTCCATCGTTTGCAATTCCTCTCAAGCTTGATGCAATAACGCTCAAGGGAAGAAACTGGGCAACCGGCTGAATAATCTCAGGCAATGAACTGATTGGAAAGAAAACGCCNGACAGAATTAACTGNGGGAATGTAAACGATGTTACCAGTGGTCTGATCGCCTCCTGAGTCTTTGCGATGCTTCCAAAGCAAAAACCAAAACAAAGAAATATCAATGATCCCAACATAATCATTCCGTACATAGAGAGCAGTCCACCGATGAGTTGGATGTCNAGTATCAGTAAGGCAAACCAGAGAATAACGGACAACTGTATAAGNACGATCATTAANCTTGCCAAGACAATCGAAACGATAAAGTCTTTTGGTTTTATGGGTGTCACAAAGAGNCTCTTAAGGATCCCCCTCCTCCTGTATTCAACCAAGTTGAATCCACTGCCAGCAATACTAAGATTCATCAACATAAAGGCCAATAATCCGGGTATCAAAAAATCAATGTATCTTTGAGGCCTTGCTTTTACATCTTCTATTTCAAGAGAGAACATAGCATCAGTCCCTCTCATCTCTCTTTCAATGGATAACAATGTCTTTTCTATAGAATCTTTAATGCCATCGAGTTGTCTCACTTGTGATGCATCCAAAATGAGNTTTAAATTGGCTGACCCATTTGCATAATCAAATACNTCAGGTACTTCNATGATTGCAACCAATTCGCCTTCGATTAGTTCGTCTCTTAGCTTGTCCTCTGAGCCTTCCAGTACNTCAAAAGCAGTGTCCTCANNCAGCAATAAACTAAAACTTNTGGATAGTTGATTTGAAGCNTTNTCNANAAATCCAACCTTNATTGGGTCTGGCTCACCTCCAGTAAAAATAAAAACNCCTATAAATGCCATTGGAAAAAAGAGATTAAATATCATTGACTGAATATCTCTAAGAAACATTTTTAGAAAAACAAGTGCGAGGTGGATTTGTGATTCTGTAAACATCTCAGTCCCTTAAAGAATGCCCAGTTAGATTTAAGAACACATCCTCTATGTTTCCGGTCACTGGAATATCTGAAGGCTCAGGCGCATGGCTCTCAATCAATGCAGATGGTGTGTCTTCAGCTATTAATCTGCCTTTATCCATGATGGCAATTCTGTCACAAAGATATTCAGCTTCTTCCATATTATGTGTGGTCAAAACAATGGTCATTCCAGAAGTGTTGAGTTCTCTGACAAGCCTCCATAGATTTCTTTTGGCTTGCGGATCAAGTCCCGTGGGCGGTTCATCCAAGAATAGTATTTTAGGACTGTTGACCAATGCGCATGCAATTGAAAATCTTTGCCTTTGTCCTCCCGATAGTTCCTGTGTCTTGGAGTTTGCTTTATCCGATAAATCAACTTGATCAAGCAATTTCATATTATCCACAGTAGTTGAATAAAGTTTAGAAAAAAGGGTAAGCAGCTCGCTCAGATCCAACTTATCAAAATATTCATTGCTTTGAAGCTGTACGCCAATTACTTTTTTAACGTTGTAAGGATCAATAGTGACATCAATGCCATCAATGAGTGCTGTGCCATCATCAATTTCTTTAAGCCCCTCCAGCATCTCCAGAGTCGTTGTTTTGCCAGCACCATTGGGTCCGAGAATTCCATAGATCTCTCCTTTTCTGATTTTAAGCGAGATACGATCCACAGCATTGAATGTCTTCTTCTTATGGCCCGGAACCAAGTATGATTTCTTTAAGTCTTTAACTTCTATGATATTCATATTTTTTGGATTTTAGCTTGTAGAAAGTCAAAAATAAATCAATCATTCTTTGGATGTCCATCATAGAAGTAATGATTCCTAATAACTCTATACATATAGATTATCAGAATGGTGTTCAAAACAGTAAATCCGAGTATAAATTCTTGCATTATTGCTTCTCCTAAAAAATGAAATTGGATAATTACCTAACCATTATGTATATTTTAACCAAGGGTGAGGTTCTTTTTTTGGAGAAAAATATGAAAAAAATAATTACGTTATCGTTAGCCTTGGTGTTTGTTGTCTCTTGTGGACAATCCGAAGCATCAACTGGTAATAATGTGACATTCGATCTTGTTGGAGTTCAGTTTTATAACGAATTCATACCGTGCGTTGGTGGAGCAGATTTCAATCAAGAGAATGTTGATGAAATGATGAAAGGCTGGAGATCTTTAAATGTCTCTGATGATCTTTTGGGTGCATGGGGTTATGTTCCTGCATCTGACACAAGTAGATTTGATAATGGCTGGTGGGAACTCTCTTGGGAATCCAAGGAAGCCGCTGATGCTGCTTGGGCTGAATGGGTTCAAGATGAAGAAGCAATGGCATTTCTGGCTGCAAATGAATCAGTAATGGTTTGTAATGGTGAAGAAAGAGCAGCATGGGATATGACCTTTCATAGAGATGTATATTCATTTGGACCTATGACAGAGGATGGATCATTCTTTACTGAGTTTTTCCCATGTAAATACAATGATGGGAAAACATCGGATGATTTAATGGAATCAATTGCACTATATAACAAATGGTTAGATGGATTAGATCCTACTGGTTTCTATGCATATGGGATTTATGCTGGTGATGGAACTGATGAATTGGCTGACTTCTGGTGGGGGAACTTTCATGAAAACTCAGATAGTGCCGCAACTGGACAAGCCTCTTGGCTTGAAAGCGGAGGTGAAGCAAGAGCTTCTCTAGAATCAACAGCAACCTGCGGTGTACCTGAGGTATACAATTCTGGAGTGATTTATGATCCATCTCGACCGGAATTTTCTAAGTCATAATTGAAAATATTTGGTTAAAAAAAGCCTGCTTACTGCAGGCTTTTTTATTTCAAACTATTAGTTCTTGGCGAATTCTTATACTCTACTAAACTATGAAAAGAATAACTTCCTTCCTCTCTGCTTTTTTATTGGTTTCATGTAACTCCGGTGATCCTCAATTTGGAACTATCTCCAGTGACCTTCAGCCTCAAACATCGAGCACTAGAGTTCTCAAAACAAAAGTCATAGATGGTTATATTAGTGGAGCAAATATATTTATTGATCTGAATTGGAACCTTACTCAAGATACTAATGAACCAAGCGCTTATGAAGACACAGAAAATAATGAGTATTATTTTGAAATAGATGATTTCAGTTCCATTGTTGATTTCACTGTTGAATGCGCAAGAGATCGTCCAAGAGTAGCAGAAATCCCAGTTGGAGCAGTTGATTCTGAAAGAGGCACAGTTGAAGATCAATATGAAATGTATTTTTTTCCTTACTATGGCTCTACTGGAGAACAAGGAGAGTATCGTGCGAATGTGACGCCACTAACCTCACTTTTTATGTCCTATATTTCAGATAATCTTGGAAACCCAAGCATTGAAGATACTAATGGATGTCAAACAGAAGCTAACAATATAGGTGAGGTAGTAATCGATAAGGTATTGGAAG
>NZHF01000058.1 GCA_002691305.1 Gammaproteobacteria bacterium
ACCATATCAAAAGCCTCATTCTTAAACCCCCACCAATCTGCCCACATGGCTGCACAAACTGAATTCTGTGCCAATATATCAGCAACCTTATAGGCTTCAATTGCATGATGAAAAGTCGTGATTTTGTAATCAAACTCCTTGGCAACATCTAACATGACAACCATTTCTTCACCTCGATAGCAGTGCATTTGAACCAAAATGTCACCTTCTAACACGCCAACCAATGTCTCCAACCCTAAGTCACGAGATGGCCTATCGGAAAGCTCTTTTTCATCATCAGCTGTATCAGCATATTCTTTTAAACTTCTCTGGTAGTCTTGCGCCTCAATCCATGCATTTCTATATCCTGCAACATTACCCATNCGTGTCGATGGCTCTGANTTTCTGCCTCCATAAACCCTTTTGGGGTTCTCCCCACATGCCATCTTGAGTGTGAAGGGTGCATTTGGAAATTTCATCCCTTGAACCGTTCGACTTCGAATATTTTTGAGCGTGACCCCTCTGCCACCAATCAGATTTGCAGATCCCACTAAAACATGAAAAGAGGTGATCCCGCCTTTCAATGCNAGTGTATATTGCGGATCTTGAGTCCANACTGAATGCTCTGCCCANACATGAGGAGTNGTTGGNCTGGTTGCNTCATTTCCATCAGAATTTGATCTNAGNCTNGGNGCAGGATAGACGCCCATNTGGGAATGNATATCNATGATNCCCGGTGTTACCCATTTNCCNTCTGCATCNANTACNGTGGNATNNGANTGATCCAAGNCNTTNCCAACNGCAACNATNTTGTTTTTGTGCATTAANATAGATGCNTCTAAAATTGNATCNCCATTNCCNGTAAGAATATTGGCATTGGTTATGATGACNTTGCCACTCTCNTCAGGCTTATAAGTGGATTCATAGGCNTAGTTGATTANCTCTNTCTCATTAATNTNTGACTGAGCACNGNNNGTTNNAAAAAGAATNANCACNAAAGCAATAATCAANGATGAGTATTTTGGGTTAANGATCATGATTTCCNCTTTAANTTCTAGATTNAATAGATGAATACAAATTGAACCAAAAGTCAAACAACCTCGAAATAGTTTTTTTGAGCAATAAAATATAATTTTTTTTATGTAGAATATTTTNTATGAATTTTTTATCCAAGAAACTATCCTTAGCATTCTGTGTATTATCCGTATCTCATGCTTACGGAGGTGATTTTCAGGTCAATGAAAATTCAATCATTGCATCAAAAAATAATAGCCAAGAGTGGTTATCGCACGGAAGAACCTATGACGAACAACGATTCAGCGAACTGAATCAAATCAATGCTGAGAATATAGATCGTCTGGGCATTAAATGGTTTGCTGATTTGGATAGCAATAGGGGACACGAGGCCACGCCCATCGTTTCTGATGGAGTAATGTTCACGACTGGTGCATGGAGTGTTGTCTACGCACACAATGCCCTTTCAGGTGAATTGCTATGGAAGTTTGATCCCAAGGTGCCAAAAGAGAAAGCATATTTCGTTTGTTGCGATGTAGTCAATCGTGGGGTGGCAATATGGGAAGGGAAGATATTTTTCGGGACACTAGACGGAAGGCTCATCGCTCTTGATGCCAAAAGTGGATCATTGATCTGGGAAAAAATGACAGTCAATGACAGCAAGCCATATAGCATTACGGGTGCTCCAAGGATTATTAAAGACAAAGTGATCATTGGCAATGGTGGAGCAGACTTTGGAGTTAGAGGTTATGTCAGCGCCTATGATACTGAGAATGGCGAAATGGCATGGCGCTTTTATACAGTCCCAGGAAACCCTGATGAGGGATTTGAAAATTCAGCAATGGAAATGGCTTCAAAAACATGGAAAGGAGCCGAATGGTGGAAATATGGCGGTGGCGGAACCGTTTGGGACTCAATGGCTTATGATTCAGACTTGGATCTGCTCTATATTGGTACTGGAAATGCTTCTCCATGGAATTATAAAATCAGAAGCCCAGGGGGCGGAGACAATCTATTTGTATCATCCATTGTTGCTTTGAAACCAGACACCGGTCAATACGTTTGGCATTATCAAACAACGCCAGGTGATAATTGGGATTATACGGCAACACAACACATCATACTCGCAGATTTAACCATCAAGGGTGAATCGAAAAAAGTCCTCATGCAAGCTCCAAAAAATGGATTTTTTTATGTCATTGATCGAACCAATGGTGAGCTTTTATCAGCGGAAAAATATGTCCAAGCAACTTGGGCAAGTCATATCGACCTTGAAACTGGACGGCCTGTTAAAACGGATCTTGCTGATTACGATGATGCAGAGAAATTAATCTTTCCTGGTGCTCTTGGTGGACATAACTGGATGCCAATGTCCTACAATCCCAAAACAGGTTTGGTTTACATTCCAGCACAAGAACTTTATATGCCCATGAAGAAAGATGATGAATATGAATATGATGATAAGGGATGGAATACTGCAGGAGATCTAACGGTCATGGCACCGCCAAAGAACCTGCTTCAGTTAATGTTATTAGCAAAGAGTATAAGGGGCAGACTGAGCGCATGGGATCCAGTTGAGCAAAAAGAAGTTTGGAAACAATACTTAACCCTTCCATGGAATGGTGGAACTTTATCAACCAATGGTAATCTCGTCTTTCAGGGCACATCTGAGGGTGAACTCGTTGCATACGATGCAGCAACTGGCGAAAGAAAATGGAGCAAAAATCTAACAAATGGAATTATTGCTGCCCCCATCACTTACAGTATTGGTGAAATACAATATGTCACAGTACTCGTAGGATACGGTGGAGTGTTTGCGCTCCAGGCTGGATTACCGCCTAAGAATTCTGGAGGACCAATCAATGGACGGATTGTTACATTTGCACTTGACGGTGATTTGAGTCTGCCCGATAGGCCTAGAAATATTAAGATGCCAAAACCTCCATCACCAATTGAGGATCAAGCCAGTGTCGCCAGGGGTGAAGATCTATATCATTGGGAGTGCCATATGTGCCATGGAGCTGGGGCAGTTGGAGGCGGAGTCTTGGCAGATCTTCGGTATATGTCAGAAGAAACTCATGAAAAATTTAATGCGATCACTCTCGGTGGTCTATATACGGAAAAAGGTATGGTTGGATTTGCGAGTCGTTTGAGTGAGCAGGATGCAAAAGATATTCATTCTTACCTTATTCAAAGAGCCAATGAGACCTATTTATTTGAAACTGTTAACTCGGCTTTGAAATAACGTACTGATCAACAACTCTTCCGCCTATTAAATGCTCTTGAATGATCTTCTCGAGAACATCAGGTGTGCAATTTTGATACCAAACAGCATCCGGATAGACAACGGCGATTGGGCCATTTGTACAAACCCTCAAGCAGTTAACTTTTGATCGATATATTCCACCTCGATTATCAATCTTTAGTTCTGCGAGCCTGGATTTGAGAAAATCCCAAGATTCCAATGTTTTTCTTTTGGGTGCACATTTTGGTTCGGTTTGATCAGCGCAGAGGAAGATATGCCTATCGATAACATCGATACCCAAGTCATGTATCTTTTCTTCTATCAGCGAATTAATTGGTGGACTCAATTACTTTTTTATCTTGGTTGAAATAACCTGATCAATTAATTTACCAAAAGGTGGTCGCATCATTTTTAAAACACTCTCCAATGATGTTTGCTTATATACACCTCTTGCATGAGAGAAGGTTTTGAATCCCTCAATACCATGATAGTGCCCCATTCCACTCGGACCGATACCACCAAAAGGAAGGTCCTCTTGAATGAATTGGAAAATCACATCATTGAGTGCCGCTCCACCTGAAACTGTATTCGACATCACGAACTCTTCTTCGCTCTTTTTATTTCCAAAATAGTAGAGTCCAAGCGGTCTTTCATGCAGATTGATGTAATCAACCACTTCATCGATTTGATTGTAGGTCTTTATTGGCATAATTGGACCAAAAATTTCCTCTTGCATGACTAACATTTCTTCGGTTGCATTCAGGACTATTGTGGGCATCATCTTATTGTGTGACTTATCTGTTTCTGACTCATTCGCAGGATTGATCTGAATGACATCAGCACCCTTTTCTCTTGCATCCTCAATATAGCCATGCAGTCTCTCATAATGTCCTTGATTGACAACCGACGTGTAATCTTCATTATTAAAAATAGAGGGATACATTGATGAGATGGAGTCTTTGGTTGCTTCAATCCAATCCCCAAGAATCTCCTCTTTAATGTATACATAATCAGGCGCAATGCAAGTTTGGCCTGCGTTCATTAATTTTCCATTCCAGATCCTATCTGATGCTTTTTTCAAGTCCGCACTGTCGCCAATGATTGCTGGTGATTTTCCGCCCAATTCCAATGTCACTGGAACCAAATTTTTGGATGCAGCTTCCATGACTTTTTTTGCCACCGATGTAGAGCCAGTAAATAAGAGATGATCAAAATGCAGTGAACTGAATTCTTGACCCACTGATGCATCTCCTGGAAAAACCTCAACCTCATCGTCATCGAAATATTTATTGATCATGGATTTCATCAATGCAGATGATCTCGGTGTAAATTCTGATGGCTTGATCATGGCCCTATTCCCCGCAGCCAATACAACTGCAAGCGGAGCATAAGTCAAATTAAAGGGATAATTCCATGGACTGATGATGCCTACAACACCAACAGGCTGATATTGTATATAAGCTTTTGCACCAAATAAGTTAAACGGAGGAGTGGCCTTCCTTTTCTCTGGCTTCATCCAAGATTTCAGATTCTTCTTGATGTAATGGATTGAATCAAATGTGGCTGCCAACTCTGACATTTTGCTCAACATTTCTGGTCGGTGACCAAAATCCTCTGATAATGCATTTGGTATTTGCGTTTGATACTCAAGCATCATATCCAGCATGCGATCCAACCGGTCCATTCTAATCGATAGGCTTGGATAAATTTGGCGTCTTGACTGAGTCTTTTGTTTTTCTAGTGTTTGTTGCATTTCTAATCCAAAAAGTCGGGTGATTGTTCGTATATGAGATCATAAAGAGGTTGGAAGCTTGCCCAGAGAATTAAGTCTGTACCGGCCTGTTTTTTAGCGTGTTCTGCCATCTCATTGGGAATAATAATTGGTTTTCCGGCAGCTTCTGCCAACAATTGACTTTGGCAACATTTATCCATCGAAATAAATAACCATGCAGCCACTTCGACCGTCTGACCCGTGGTTAACAAACCATGATTTTGCAGTATCGCAGTTCTCTTATCACCAAGGGCTTCTGCTATTGCTTCACCCTCCCCTTGATCAAAAGCAACACCGCCATACTCAGAATAAAGCGATTGTTCTTCGAAGAACATGGCCGCATCCTGAGTGATTGGATCTAATATTTTTCCCAATGTTGAGAATGTTCTGCCATGGATGGAATGTGCGTGTGCAGCTGAATTAACATCGGGTCTAACTTTGTGGATTGCAGAGTGAATAAAAAAAGCAGCTGGATTAATTGGCCTATCGCCCTGAATGATTTCCCCATCTTCCTTAACCAATAGGAGGTCTGAGACTGTAATATGTGCAAAATTCATTCCGAGTGGGTTTACCCAGAAATGATCATTGAATTCTGGATCCCTAAGAGTAATGTGTCCAGCCAATCCCTCATCGAAACCATAGTGAGCAAATAATCTAAATGATGCAGCCAATCTTTCCAACTGAAGTCTTCTTGTCTCCTCCATGGTTGAGGTCATGATCGGAGTCAAAGATCCTTTTTCTTTTTGTGGGAGCTTCCCTTTATTTCTGTCAATGTCCTTTGGTGTAATCATATATCTAATTAAAATTGAGGCTCTGAACTTATATGATACACTTCTTATGTCTTCACAGAAAGGCGCTGTATTTAACAATTTTTTGCGAGTACAAAGTGAAAGAAATAATCATTACCTTGGGTGTATTTTTTTTAATTCTTGTCGTTATAACGACCTTTGAGTTTTTTTTGGTTGGTGAAATGGCGAAAAATCATGCAGAGTCAAAATTGGTCATAGATGAGGAAAAATAGCAGTACGGATAGAGTCACTTTACTCTCAGTACTGGGGGCCATTGCACTGATTGCAACGCCAATTGCAATTTACCCGAAGGAGTCTGCTCAATTTATAAGAAGTACTTACTTATGGACAGTGGATATCTTTGGAGCAACGTACATGATATTTGGGGCATGCATGCTTCTATTTGTCTTATATATTGCCTTTTCAAGATTTGGCAATCATCGATTAGGTGGGAATGATATCGGGCCTGACTACTCCTTATTCAGCTGGGCATCCATGCTCTTCTGCTCTGGAATCGGTGGTGGCATTCTTTATTGGTCGGTTGTTGAATGGGCATATTATGCAGGAGAAGGTTTATTTGGTATTGAGCCATTCTCCGATAGAGCCTATCATCTTGCATCTGCTTATGGTGTTTTCCACTGGGGTCTTACAGGATGGGCCCTTTATACGATCCCTGCGATAGCAGTGGCTGTTCCATTTTACAAGCACAACATTGGATCCCTAAGATTGAGTTCAGCACTGAGAACTTCTAAAGAAAATATTGTAGAAAAAACAACCATGGGACGAATCGTCGATTTCATATTTGTGATTGTTTTAATTGGAGCATCCGGAGGCACAATTGGGATGTATGTTCCTGTCATTGGAGCGGGTTTCTCAGAGCTTCTGGGGGTAGAGCATGACCTCAGTCTTGATTTAACCATGCTGGCTGTTTGCACCGGACTATTTGCATTCAGTGTTTATCGGGGGATATACAGTGGCATTAGGGTAATCAGTAATATTAATATTCTGATCTCACTGATTTTTCTTTTCGCAATTTTAGCTCTTGGTCCTGCCACTGAAATACTTTCCTTAACTGTTAATTCAATGACGGAGCTGGGGAAAAACTTCTTTGCAATGAATACGCTTGGAATTACCGAAGATTCAGAATTTGCAGAAGCGTGGACCATATTCTATTGGGCATGGTGGATAGCGCTTGGGCCTCAGGTTGGTCTTTTTGTAGCCAGAGTCTCCAAAGGGAGAACGCTTAAAGAAGTGGTTTTAGGAATGCTAGTATTTGGGTCTCTTGGGTGCTTTTTGTTTTTTTCTATTTTGGGAAACTACTCCATGAATTTGGAATTAACCGGACAAATGAATGTTTCACAAACACTGACAGATATAGGACACCAAGCAACGGCGACTAAAGTCCTCATGACCTTGCCCTTTGGAGAAATGTTTGTCTTGGCTTATTGTTTTATTGTGATTGTATTTATCGCCACATCTTATGATTCAGTGTCATATATTCTTGCATCACATGTTCAAGAAGTCACAAATGAGGAAACTGAGCCGAACCGAAATAATCGATTGATATGGGCATTCGTGCTCTCAATACTTCCGGCATGCTTATTCTTAATAAACAGTAATCGAATCGCAATGGATGTTATCTTATTGATGTCGCCGCCTTTGCTGATCTTATTTCCAATTTTTATCTTTTGCATGTTAAAGACACTCAGATCTGAACAATAATAATCCTCAATAATAAATATGGAGAAATTACCATGAATCATATGAAGATCATATACTCATTACTTTTCATCCTTCTCTGTTCACCTATACATGCAGAAGATGTTTTTACAACTGAAGACATATACTCCATCAAAGATATTACTCTTTCAGACGTCTCTGAAGATGGAAATGGTATTGTTTTCATTACAAGTCAGGCTGAAAATAAATACGATGGTTTCAAGAATACGCTCTACTTTCTTGATGCTCATAAAGGAAAGAAAGTTAAATTACTCGAATCCTATGGCTCAAAGGGCATGAATTTCTCTTCAATAAAGTTTTCAAGCAATTCAAAATCAATTTTCTTTCTGTCATCTGGAATGAANACATCCGGTAAAGAAAGTAATCAAATATGGTCCTTAANTTTATCTAATAGAGTTAAAAGAAAAGTGACAAATTTTGATGGAGATATTAGCGATTATGATGTCTCAGATGACGGCAAAACAATTGCTTTCATTGGCCAAAGAAGCAGTGATAAAAAGGCTGATACCAAGACACCGTCACCAATTGTTATCGATAGATACCAGTTTAAAAGAGACTATGAAGGATTTCTTGGACCGAATAGGGATCATTTATTTATATTTGATACACAATCCAGNNAAGTAGAACAGATAACATCAGGGCAAAAAGATCATCTTTATCCCTCTATCTCTCCAAATGGACAAAATATTGCTTATATGACAAAAGAAGGAGATTTTGACAGACACAATAATTGGGAAATTTTTATAAAAAACATAAAGGGAGAGGAAAGTCACAGAAAACTTTTGTCAAACAACNGTGAAGATATTTCTATCTCGTATCCATCCAGACCTGAGTGGAGTCCTNATGGAGAAAAAATTGCATACTTGCATGGNGGTGATCATTCAATGCTTTGGTATGCTCTTCAAGAAGTATCTATTATTGATGTGGAAACAGGCGATATAGATTTTATTNCACAAGGGTTCGATCGAAATACAAGCCTCCCTCAATGGTCAGGAGATGGGCAGAATATTTTCTTTATCCTAGAAGATAATATGAAGAGCCAACTAATGAAATATTCTNTTCTGGATAATACTACCAAGAAGATAACGCCCGATAATATGTATCTTAGCGGTTATGCTCAAAGCTATCATGTGACTGATGATGAGATAATCTTCCAATCTTCCACTTCAGAGATCCCAAGTGAAATTTATCATTTAAAAGAAGATCAAATTAATCCCATTACTTCTGTAAATGAGCAATTTATTAAAAATAAGTTAATCGGATCAACAGAGCTTATCTCCTTCCAAAGTTTTGATGGCCTAACCATCAATGGAATGATGATTAAACCACCCAATTTTGATTCAAAGAAGAAATATCCTCTAATGATAAGGATCCATGGAGGACCTGTTTCACAGTATGGGAGGTATTTTGATTTTGATTGGCAACTCTTTGCATCAAATAATTATGTTGTCATAGTTACCAATCCTAGAGGTAGCTCGGGAAGAGGCTTTGAATTCCAAAAGTCTATTTTTGCTGAATGGGGTATTGAAGATTCAAAAGATATCAGTGCAGCACTGGATTTTGCACTTGATCTTGGCTACATCGATGAAAATAAATTGGGAATTGGTGGCTGGAGCTATGGAGGCATGCTTACTAATTATGTGATTGCAAAAGATAATCGTTTTCATGCAGCAACTTCAGGGGCTGGAATATCAAACATCTTGAGTGGCTTTGGACATGATCATTATATCAGGGAGTACATCATTGAGCTTGGAACTCCATGGGATAATCTGGATGCTTGGTTGAATGTCTCTCATCCATTCCTGAGTGCCGATGAGATAGTTACACCAACTCTATTTTTGGTTGGAGAAAAAGATTGGAATGTGCCTCTAATCGGATCAGAACAAATGTATCAAGCTCTAAAACATCTAGAAATTCCAACACAACTTNTTATTTATCCAAATGAACATCATGGATTAAGTAAGCCAAGCTATATTAAGGACCGACTAGACCGCTATTTAGACTGGCATGGAAAATATCCAGAAAAATAAGAACTAATTTAGATATTCGTAATACTCGATTCCCGCATCTTGGAAATCAATCGTCTCTTCTGTTCCAACCTTGCTGACAATAAAACCTTTTGGTTTTTTATGCTGGGCACCTTCTAAAATCTTATCTGTTCTTAATTTTATGTATTGGTTGTGATCTAGGTTTACTGGCTCATTGAATGCAGCAGAGTATTTAATGTTGCTCTCCTCATCACAGCAATTTTTAGTAAATGAAATTGGAATAACCTCAGCAGCATCGCCGCTACCGTATCCTATTAATAGAGCATCTTCGCCACTCAAGGCCTTTCCATTCTTCATTGAGTCCTCAATTCCAGCTGCCAGCCAAGCAAAAATGGAACCTGAATAAATATTGCCCATCTCTTTCGTCAACTCATTGCCCAGTTTTAACTTTGACAGTACTTTTTCCTTGAATGGTCTGATTTTATTCAGTGCNTTAAGCGCCTTATTGGTTTTAGGAAATAAATCTTTATTGATGTCAGTTTGCAAAAAAGTTACTAGATTGGGTCTATTCATTAGTTCTTTCTTTACTTCTTCCAATGGAACATCTGCATGAGCAATCAGATTATCAAGTTCTAGGTTATCATCTTCATCGCCATTGGCTAATGCATAGAGGTATGAGATAGAAAATGCATTAATCGGCATTTTATGAAAAGGTCGATGCATAAATACAGCTGCTGCTTGATTTATTAATTTGGATAAACTCTGCCCCCTATTCTCACTCATGTTAGACAACGCTGAGATTGTTCCATCTATGTAGCAACTTGCAGAATATTTTCCATTGAAAACAGGTAAATCTAAGTCTGAAGCCGAGTGGCCATTTAAATTTTCAGCTCGATATTGAATGGGTTTTCTAAAATCAATTTGGCGATATTCTGAAGAACTCCCAGAGAATGCAGTCTTAACCTCGGCAATCTTAGGATCGGATTCAATGAGTGTCGCAACCGCTCCTGCTCCCTGTGTAGGCTCTCCTGAGGAACCGATCTGATAAAGGGCAATATCTGAACAAACCACAATTGCTTTTTTCTCTGGTGCATCTGAATTGACATAACGAACAGCATTTTTCAGTGCGTATATTCCTGACAAACAAGCTTGTTTAAATTCAGGAACTTCACATTGACTAGATATGGGGTTTATACCCCTTTTCTTAAGTTCATCATTAACCATTCCCTTAATGATGATTGTTCCTGCAGAATTATCGGTACTGGATTCAGTGCCAAGTGCTAAAAAGCCGACTTGACTGGGCTCAATTTTATTTTCAATGATTAAATCAAGAACGGCATTTGCCGCCATGGTATATATGCTTTCATCAGGGCCTAGCATTCTAAAGCCTGAGCCAATGATATTGCTGATCTTGTCCCAAGAATTATTAGTCCAATTACACCAATCTTCCAGTCCAACTCGATAGGAAGGGACGTAGGTTGTAATTGCACTGATTCCGACTTTTTGTTTCACGTTATTGCTCAATATGAGAGTGAGATTGTATTACTTATACCTTCCTTCTAAAAGATCTTTCGGAGTTATTTAGATGTGAATTAAGCGAAGAGAATTTGTCCCTCCACTGACTCTTAAAGGGGACCCCGATGTAATAACAATAAGATCACCAGCCTTAAGTATGGATGAACCAACAAGCTCATTCCTCACATCCTGGATTACTTCAGCCATGCTATCCACTAAAAATGGATACTGATATGAGATAACACCTCTGTATAGGCTCACTCTTCTTTGTGTATCCTGATTTCGAGTAAAAGCATAAATTGGAATATTTGTTCGATACCTTGAAAGCATCAATGCTGTTGAACCAGATTCTGTCAAAGCAACGATGGCCTTAATGTCCATATTTCTGGCAATGCTCATAGAGCTGATAGCAATGGATTCATCAATATTGTTGATTTCTGAGAATTTATACTCTTCATTCTTTGTAATTGATTCTTGATAAGTCTCCGCACCCTCACACACTTCATGCATCGCTTTCACTGTCTCTACAGGGTATTTTCCTATCGCAGTCTCTGCGGAAAGCATCACGGCATCAGTGCCGTCTAAAACAGCATTGGAAACATCGGTCATTTCTGCTCGGGTAGGTGTTGGATTGGAAATCATAGATTCCATCATTTGTGTTGCGGTTATTGCTATTCTTTTTCCTTTGACGGTTTGCTTAATGATGTCTTTTTGAAGACCGGTAAGCTCTCCTGGACCTGATTCTAATGCAAGATCACCTCTGGCAACCATCACACCGTCGCTTGCTTTAATAATCCAAAATAGTTGCTTCAGAGCTTGAAGACGTTCGATCTTTGCAATTAAATTTATTGAACTGCCTATTTCAGTTAAAACCTCTCTTGCTTGAGTGACATCGCTTGCCTCATTCACAAACGATAACGCAATCCAATCAACCCCCAGTTCAGCGAGTCTCTTGATATCTTTTTTATCTTCTTCTCCAAGTCCTGAGCGATGAATGATTTTATTCTCCACCTCAAAACCCTTATTACTTCTAAGTAAGCCGCCTTTATCGACAGTGCAATTGAGACTTTTCTTATTTGAATCAACGCTTTTTACATCCAATTGAATCAAACCGTCATCGAGTAAAATTCGATCTCCAGCTTCTATCTGAGCAAAACAATAATCTGCATCAATGAAAATCTCGTAGTTATTTGTTTTTTTCTCTTTAGTGAATACAACATTGATCTCGGATCCATGCACTAAATCAATCATATGGTTTTCAAAATCACTGATTCGAATTTTATTACCCTTAAGGTCAACCAAAATTGCAACCGGCTTTCTTAATTCTTTGGAGATCTTTCTTATTTGTTGAATATTTTTTTTATGATTATATTTTTCATTTTCATCCCAAGTTCCATGAGCCAAATTGATTCTTATGACATCTGCATACTCACAAACATTTTTTAATATTTCTGAATCAGCAATTGAAGGCCCAAATGTTGAGATTATTTTTGTGCGTCTCATGAGTTGAAAGTTATCATTTTTATATTACACTTTCGCTACGAAAAATATCCTCGTCAATATCATTTTCAGATTTAGCAACAAGAACAGAAACCGTTGCATCGCCAGTGATATTGACCACCGTTCTTGCCATATCGAGAATTCGATCAAAAGGTAAAACAAATCCTACTATGAGTGCGGTTTGTGCATCACTGATTCCTATCACCGATAAAACGGTTGCCAGAAGAAATAAAGATGCAGACGGTATGCCTGCTGTTCCTATTGAAGTCAATGTAGCGGTCATTGCAATCAATAGATAATCAGATAACTCAAGCTGAATACCAAAAATTTGTGCTGAAAAGAGAGCCACAACTCCAAGATAGAGCGCCGTTCCATCCATATTGATGGTAGCGCCGAGAGGAAGAACGGATGATGAGACTGTTTTCTTTACCCCTAAATTAGTTTCAACGCATTGAAGCGTGACAGGAAGCGTTGCAGAACTCGAAGATGTTGAATAAGCAACCGCTTGTGCATCCAAAATTCCTTTAAAGAATCTTTTTAGCGGGAGTCTAGCTCCAAAGCGAATCAGGCCTCCATAAACCAAAATCATATGCAATATGCATCCCACATAAAGAATAATAGTCAGAACAAATAAATTCTGGAGTGCAGCCAAGCCCATTGTTCCTGATACCCAGGCGACTAATGCTAGAACACCATATGGAGCCAACTGCATGACCATATGAGCAATTTGTAAAATGGCTTCTGCTGCTGAAGAGAAGACTTCGCCAATCTTTTTGGTTTTATTTCCGCCCAATATGATTCCGATACCCAAGAGTATGGAGAAAAAGATGATTGGAAGGACATCNCCATTTGCCANTGAGCCAATTGGATTNAGTGGAACAATGCCAAACAATCGATCGCTGATACTTTGTGAAGACTGAACCGCACTGTATGGATCCACCCCAGTTATATCGATCCCATCACCAGGTGAAAATACAGTCCCTAATAATAAACCTATACTGATTGCAAAAAGAGTGGTCAGTAAATATAGGGCAATGGTTTTAATGCCAATAGAGCCCAGTCTTTTTGGATCTCCCATTGAAACCACACCCGCAACAAGTGATGTAAATATTAGTGGAACAACCAACATCTTNATGAGTCGAACGAATAAGTCGCCTATCCATTTTGATGATGCGGCAATATCCCCAAAAACAAAACCAAGAATTGCACCAATGACTAATGCAGCAACAACCCTAACCCATAACTGTAAATCTGTTCTTCTGCCTAAAAGAGCAAGGCCAATGAACACCCCTATTAATACAATCCAATATAATATCTCGAAACTCATGCTGATAATTCTAACTTAAAAAGTAAACTAGTTATTCATATATAAAACCTTTATGACATTTAGTATTCTAAACGATGAGTCAAATCAGAACATTCATTCATGACAAATAATTCAAAATCAAAAACTGGTTTTTTAATAGGATTGCTTGCAGCTGTTCTTATTCTCATTCTTCCAGAGACAGAAGGTTTGCCTATCGAAGCCCAAAGGGCTGCAGCGGTCTTTGTTTGGATGGCTATTTGGTGGGCAACAGAAGCGGTTCATATAGCCATAACTGCTCTTATTCCCTTGGTCTTCTTTCCGCTTCTTGGTGTTGCATCCATCGAAGAAACATCTGCGCCATATGCCAATAAAAATGTTTATCTTTTTTTGGGTGGTTTTCTTCTGTCAATTGCAATCCAAAAGTGCAATCTTCATAAAAGAATCGCACTCAATGTGCTCGATCTAACTGGAACTGCTGGAAGATCCATCATAGCAGGCTTCATGGTGAGTTCATGCCTTTTGAGTATGTGGATCATGAATACATCGACAACCGTAATGCTGCTTCCAATTGGTCTTGCAATTATCTCTGTTGTAAAAGAATCAGGGAAAAATTTAAGCGATTCTGAAAAAGTAAACTTCCAAGTTGCCCTTCTATTGGGGATTGCATATGCAGCAAATATTGGGGGTATTGCCACATTAATCGGTACAGCACCAAATATGACTTTAAATGGTTTTATGGAAGAACAATACAACGTCTCAATCTCTTTTGTGGATTGGATGAAAGTTGGGGTACCTATCAGCTTAACATTGCTTCCACTTGCATGGTTTACGCTCACAAGAATGTCCTTCCCCGTCTCATTCCAATCATCAAAAAAGACTCAAGATATCATTACAAATATGAAGTCTGAGCTGGGCGACATGAAGACATCTGAGATGAGAGTTCTAATAATATTCCTAATGACTGCAACGCTTTGGATCACGAGAGACATGATCAATGATATACCCGGGTTAGAAGGTTTATCCGATCCAGGGATTGCAATGTTATGTGGATTAATGCTATTTCTAANGCCAAGTAAAAGCACAAATCAAAACCTTTTAGAGTGGAAAGATGCACAAGAAGGAGTCCCATGGGGTGTTTTATTGTTATTCGGTGGAGGATTATCGCTTGCAGCNGCCGCTCAAAGCACAGGTCTTTCTCTATGGATAGGGAATATGATGCCACTNGGTNTNAGTATGGCATTATTAGTACTTATGTTTACGGCCTTAATTATATTTCTCACTGAGCTCACATCTAATTTAGCAACCACTGCAACATTTCTACCGATCGTTGCAATCATAGCTGCCCAATTTGGTTTTGATCCTCTCATACTTACTGCATCGGTTGCAATTGCTGCCAGCTGTGCCTTTATGTTGCCAGTTGCAACTCCTCCCAATGCAATAGTATTTGGGTCGGAATTGATCAAAGTTCCTCAAATGGTTAGAGCCGGCATTGTTATTAATTTAATTGCTATTGTTGTTGTAACGCTTGCAGTACTATACCTTGTCCCATTATTTCTATTGTAACTATGCCTTCCAATACTCATGAAATTANAAATGTTTGTGTTTTTGCAGGATCGAGTCCTGGAAATAGAAAAATCTATTCTGAAACNGCTATTGANTTGGCTGAGAAACTCACAGAAAATAATTATGGAATTGTTTTTGGTGGGGGAAGCAATGGTCTAATGGGGGTACTTGCCGACAACGCAATTGAAGCCAANGGTTACATTATAGGNATCATCACAGAACAGCTGGATGAAATTGAGGTTGGCCATCAAGGCTTGAATGAATTAATCATTGTAAAAAACATGCATGAACGAAAAAAGATGATGGCTGATAAGTCTCAAGCCGTGGTCTGCCTTCCTGGTGGAGTGGGAACATGGGAAGAGTTTTTTGAGTCTTTGACCTGGAATCAGCTTGGGCTTCAGACAAAACCAATTATTTTGCTCAATATTGAAAATTATTATTCAAAACTGAAGGTGTTCATCGAGCACGCAGTCAAAGAAGGNTTTTTACCTCAATCAACGAGTGAAGAATTAGTTCTAGTAAATAANGTTGACGAAGCAATCATAGAAATTAGANATTTTATCCCGAAAGATACATCGACTTGGTATGAAAGGCTTAAGGATTAAGCNATAAAACTCATCTAATCTTTTGACCTTCTNGGTCCCGGAAAAAACATATTTGTTTGATCGATGTATTGGTTGTAGCCAGGCCTTTTTTTAGATTGNGGCTTTTCCAACAAACGAATGGTCAACTTGAAAAAGATGAACAACATCATTGCGGGGGCGACCACACCCAAGAAAGATCCGGTTGATAAAGACAATACAAAGATTGCAAACCACTGAAGAAAGTCACCAAAATAATTTGGGTGCCTTGAGTATTTCCATAGGCCTTTGTTCATGATTTTAGTGGAGTTATTNGGATCCGACTTAAATTTTTTCATTTGTTGGTCTGCGATGGATTCAAACAGAAACCCGATGATAAATAATACAATTGCCAAAGCAACCAAGATGAAAGAGCCTTTGTTGGGGTTACGACTAAAGATCAGAAANATGGGCCAAGAAATGATCGCCTGAAGCACGCCTTGAAGCATAAAGACTCTGAAGTAACTGACCACTCTCCAGTCTCTCTTAGAGGCATTTCTCATTTTTACATACCTATAATCCTCNCCGTGTCCTAAATTCCTTCTTGCAAGATAATAAGTGAGTCTCAAACCCCAAATAGTCACCATTACTAGCAGCAGTTCTCGTGTATCGGTTGATGCTAATCCATTGATATCATTATGAAAAGAGCAAGCCCAAGCAATCAGGACAAAGCCNAATCCCCAATAAATATCTATAATGCTTGAATCTTTTATCCTAATACTGATCATCCAAAGCAATGTGAGAGCCAACCAATTAATAAAATATGCGAATTGGTGCATGGATGTTTCAAAAAATATAGTTTCAATCACTCTTTTCTCCTACGGTTGTCTAATGCTATCTATTAAATCGTCTATCTCTGAAGGGGGTTTTGATGTGAACTTTGATACCATTATACTCACGAAAACGTTTATCAACATTCCAATCGTTCCAATTCCTTCCGGCGAAATACCCCATAGCCANTTAGACGACGTATTCATTTCAGGATTCAAAAACTTAAAATAGACTATATAGCCAAGAGTAAAAATAAGTCCTGTTAACATTCCAGAAACAGCGCCCTCCTTATTTATTGATTTGGTAAAAATTCCTAGAAGGAGTGCTGGAAAGAGTGTGGCTGCAGCCAGTCCAAATGCAAATGCAACGACCTGAGCCACAAATCCAGGTGGATATATGCCAAATAAACCGGCAATGATTACAGCGATAAACACTGAAAAACGTGCATAAAAGAGCTCTTTCTTTTCACTAATATTCGTGGCTAAAGTCTTTTTAATGAGATCGTGTGAAACGGATGCNGAGATTACAAGTAGAAGCCCTGCAGCAGTCGATAATGCTGCAGCAAGCGCACCTGCAGCAACCAAAGCAATCACCCAGGGCGGTAACCCNGCAATCTCTGGATTTGCTAANACCATGATGTCGCGATCAATATATACTTCATTTTTTGATGAGGCTTGCGAATCATTCACTATAACTCGTTCGCCCGATTCACCATTGTTATCAAGGTATTTTGGCTTGACTGGATCAAATGCATTTCCGGGTGCATGCTGTATCAAACCATCATTGTTTTTATCCCTCCATGCAATCAATCCAATGTCCTCCCAATTCTTAAACCACTCGGGTGCCTGCTGGTATGAAACATTATGAGTTGCTTCAAATAAATTATATCTCGCAAAAGAAGAAACCGCAGGAGCTGTCGTATATAAAATAGCAATAAAGATCAGGGCATAGCCTGCAGATTTTCTGGCCGATGCCACATCGGGAACCGTAAAGAAACGAACAATCACATGCGGCAATCCTGCAGTACCCAACATCAATGCTGCTGTGATACAGAAAACATCAATGGTTTCCTTTAATCCACTTGTATACGGCTGAAAACCAATATCAGTCATGATCAAATCCAATTTTTCTAAGAGGTATATTTCTTGATCAATTAATCGATCACCAAAACCAAATTGAGGAATTGGATTGCCTGTGATCAGAATTGAAATAAAGATTGCTGGAACCAGGTATGCAAAGATCAGAACACAATACTGTGCAACTTGTGTGTATGTAATGCCTTTCATTCCCCCTAAAACGGCATAAAAGAAAACGATCCCCATGCCTATGATGACTCCGGTCTCAATCTCAACTTCTAGAAATCTCGAGAAAACAATGCCCACGCCTCTCATCTGACCCGCTACATAGGTGAATGAGACAATAATCAAACAAATCACAGCAACAACTCTGGCTGTAGTTGAGTAATAACGAGTTCCAATAAAGTCTGGAACTGTGTATTGACCAAACTTTCTTAGATAGGGTGCCAAAAGCAATGCCAATAAAACGTATCCGCCTGTCCAACCCATCAAGTAAACTGCACCGTCTCTGCCCATGAAAGAGATCAAACCCGCCATAGAAATGAATGATGCAGCAGACATCCAATCTGCAGCAGTTGCCATGCCGTTTGCAACGGGATGAACCCCTTTACCCGCTATGTAAAATTCATTTGTTGATCCGGCTCTAGATTTAATTGCAATAAAAATATACAGCCCAAAACTGATCCCTACAAAAAGATAAGTCAGAGATTGTATATCCATCATTGACCTTTAATCATTACGATCTTTATTGAACTCTTGGTCTAGGTTTTTCATCAATTTTATATAGATAAAAATGATTGCAACAAAGATTATGATGCTGCCTTGTTGGGCAAACCAGAAACCAAGTTTGAAACCAAAAAAACTGATCTCATCAAGGTCATTTACAAAGATTATTCCAAAACCAAATGAGGCAAGAAACCATAAAAACATTAGAATTGAGACAATTTGTATATTTTTTTTCCAGTACCGATCTACATTCTTGCTTGAATCATTCATGACATTGCATTTAATTTCATTGACATGTGCTCGCCAACTTTTGTTAATGCAGAAAAAGGCCTGATAAAGACGGATAACTTCACCATTTTTTCTTCATCATTCCATTCAATTAAATCAATACCCGTCACTTCTATATCATCCAATTTTGTCTCAAACACTAGACAGGCTTTATTTTGGTCTGTGAACTCTGAGATATATCTAAAATTAGGGTTATTCAAAACATCATTGGCAGCAATAAGATATTTTGTAACCATCTCGACTCCAATGATTGGCTTGTAAACAAGCGGTGAACAGAATTCAACCTCATCAACCATCATCGTTGAATCAACAATTTTATCTTCTATGCTTTTATGCCAGCGACTTAAAAAGTTTGTCATCAGAGTGGTTTTTTTGAAAGCCTAACGTATGCATAAACGATCACTGTTACATACATACAGCCCGCAAAAATACCGCCAGCAAGTTCTCTTGTGCTAGGGTCCAATAACGCTGCAAAAAGATCGCTCAATGAATTACCAAGGAGTGCTCCAAATAATCCTCCCATGACACCAGAACCTCCTAGTTTTTTGTCGATATCAATGCCTAAAATAGCCAGAATTGCCAACACTCCATTGTCAACAATACCGAAAATATCTCCATCAAAAAACACATTATCCATTTCGTTTCACTCCTCGATTTGATTAATTATTCTGACCTAAATAAGTTATCCATATTTTTAAATGCTTTTAATTCAATTGCATTACCAGAGGGATCTTTCAAGAAAGCTATGGCTTGTTCGCCTACTTGATCCTTAAACCTTATCGTTGGTTCTATCAGAAACTCTATCTTCTTTTCACTGAGATCACTAGTGATACTTTTGAAATCAGACCAGCTTAAAACCAATCCAAAATGAGGCACTGGAATTTCGTGAAAATCAACTGAATTTGAAATCTCATTTGAAGATTTCTCACTGAGATGACAAACCAATTGATGCCCAAAGAAATTAAAATCAATCCATTCATCGGAACTTCTACCTACTTTGCATCCAAGTAAATGGTGATAAAAATTCTTTGAACTATCCAAATCATTGACCGGAATGGCTAAATGAAAAGGCTGCAGGCTGTCCTTGCTATTGCTCATAAAATTCTATGATTGCTCCGTCTGGCGATGAAAGCGAAAGAATCGCAATGTCTCCATATGGTTTCAGTTTTACTTGATTAAGATTGATCAATTCCTGACCTCTTTCTTTTAGAGCTTCAACAGTTTGATTCATATCCTCAACTGGATACTTAATAGACAATAAACCCAAGTTTGGAGCCTGACATTTGTCACTGTGGTCCAAGCCTTTTATATCCATAAACTCAATCATCTCGACCCTGCCCAATTCACCTTCAATAGGATAGTAAATTGCAGTTCTGTACTTTGTTTTTGTGGTGAGATTAAGCGGTATACCAAGTGGAGTCACGGCCTCCTCTTTTGCTGTGAAAGGAGTACCGTAGAAAAACGTATTGAATCCAAGCAAATCAACAAAGAATTTTCTGCTGTTTTCTCGATTTCTGATCATCTGCATGATATTGAATGGTTGAGAGACTCGTTCAAATTCAGGAAAGGCCATCGGCAATGGTGGCTTAAGCCTGTCATATCCCTGAATCTGAATGCCATCTGGCCCTTTGAAAATCACAACATCCAGTCTTGATTCACCAAAAGAAATCTGTGCGACAGGTGTTTCCGTCCACCATCCCATTTCTATGGCCTCGTCATAGATCTGTCTCAATCCTTTCATTCTTACCATAAGACTGAAGTAACATCCCGTATCCCAAGCTCTAGAACCTGGCCTCATTGGCGCTTTATAACCCGCATTATCGAAACGAATCAAACGAACAAACCCAGCTTCAGAATCTTCAGCAGCAAGCAATAACTCCTCTGCACTTGCTTCCGAAGTGAGGCCATAATGCTTGATTGCAGATTCACTGGATTCCCCTCTGTAGATCTCCCTAAAGCCTCCAATTCTTTTGAAAAATTCAGCAGTTCTATCCAAATCTGTCACACTGATAACCACCTCTTTCCAAGGCATTTCTGTGACTGGTTCGGGCTTACTATCATGATGGTTGGAATGTCCAGTAAGGATCAAAAAGGCAAAAACTGAGGCTAGGAATAGTTTTTTCTTCATAACGATGCAGTAAGTTACTGTTTTTTACTTGGTAAAGTTCATTTATTGTATACATAATAGTTCAGAAAAATCGATTTTATGGAGATCAAGAATGTCAGAAATTTATGAATACTCAGTAAAAGATAAGGATGACTCAGAAATCAAAATGGGTGATTACAGAGGTAAAACTCTACTCATTGTCAACACTGCCAGTAAATGCGGTTTCACTCCACAATACGATGGGTTGAATGAACTGCAGAAAAAATATGCGGATCAGGGTTTCTTTGTATTGGCCTTTCCATGCAATCAATTTGGAAAGCAAGAGCCGGGGTCCAATTCAGAAATTCAAGATTTTTGTTCTCTGAATTTTGATGTTTCTTTCCCTGTACTAGCAAAGATTGATGTAAACGGCGAAAATGAAGAGCCTTTGTTTGGATATTTAAAATCTGAAAAACCAGGGATAATGGGGTCGAAAGGAATCAAGTGGAACTTTACAAAATTTTTAGTGGATAAAAATGGTGAAGTCTTGAAACGATTTTCATCCAAGACGACTCCGAGTGAAATTGAGAAAGAAATAGAATCAATTCTCTAAGCAATCATGTCGGGTTACTTCATTGTCAGATGCAAATACTTTAATGAGTCAGAATACAAAGATTATGCAAGACTTGCAGCAGATGCTGTGAAAAATTTTAATGGCCAATTCCTTGTCACAGGAAAAGGAATTCAGAATCAACAAGAATCAGGGCATTTCCCAAAAAGTGTTGTTGTTAGATTCAGTTCTTACCAGGATGCATTGGCGTGCTATCAAAGTGAGATCTACAAGCAAGCTTTAAGCTTTATCAAAGATAGTTCAGATAGGGACTTCGCAATCGTTGAGGGACTGGATTGATCAAGCAGATTTTCTGCTCTCCTCCTCGCTTCTTTTGATGTCTCTTGATCGAATATCCATTCGAAATTCGTTTTCGTTTACGCCCTTAAACCTTTCACGAACAAATGATGGGATCTTGAGATCATCAAGAGATTGGAAATGTTTGTTGATCTCTCTGCCAAAGACAATGAATTTTGCATCATATTCATTGAAGCATTGTAAAGCCTGATTCATAGTGGTTTGATCCTGATAATATCTTTCATCAAAAATTCTCATCAGAGTATCTGTACCAACCACAAAAGTTGATTTTGGAAACAACTTAACTTTTTGTTGAAAAGTTGGAGCATTTGTCAGAATCCATTGTTGGTCTTTAGAAAATTGATCGAGGGTTTTTTTAATTTCATAGAAACTAAGGGGTGTTTTGTCTACATTGCTGACCGAAATTTCAAAAAAAAGCTCTTCCTGGGTCTTTGATTCTGCCAACTCTTTAATTTTTAAATGTCCCTCATGTAAGGGGTTGAAGGTTCCTGGAAAGATTAGACGGGGTGCTTTCTCCTCACTTTTTATGCATTCAATCTCACCGTGAATCAATTGTTTCCAATCCTCTTGAGATCTCACAACTTCATATTCTATGTTTTGTGAGAGTTTGGGTAGCTCAGAACGGACGCCGCATGCAATTCCAATCAAAGCTTCAAGGCATTCAGATACCAACTCCTCTTCTAAGTCTCTGGTCCTTTTTCCCTTTGTGAGATAACAAGAAATTATATGTGTTGCTTCGCTTCCTTGGATGCAAACAAAAAATCGGTGGGATCCAAGTTTCTCATAGGTGGTGGATAATGTTGCCGTCACAGCAGCACCCAATAAATGCTCTCTCTTTGTGTCAGGCGCTAGCTTCTGAGCTCTTTCAAAAGCAATCATTGCCATATTAATCGTGGTTTGTAACCCACAATAGTGGCTCGGTTTAATACCTAAATATTCATCCATGGATTCTCTTGAATATGGAATGTATGACTCAAGAATCGTGTTGCTGGCACCTGGGACTTTCAAGAAATCAGAAATGGCGGTACTCCCACCACCACTGGATACATAAACCAATTTAAATGGTCCAGTATGGATTGACTGGATATTTCTCAATTCCATGGATTACTCAAGATCTTTTTTGATTGGTAACAGAACTCTTTCGAGCAACTGATGTCGCCTATTCTTTCTCGTGGTCTCAAGGTCATCGCTCGGTATGAATTCATCAAACTCTTTTTCTAAAATGACATTTTTGTCCTCAAGAATCTGCTCAAATGTATCGATTCGGTCTCTTAGAACTGATATTTCTTGTGTCAAAGTCATGATCATTGCCATGAGATTATCTATCGATCCATCGTCGAGATATCTTGGCTTCTTGCCTTTAGCAACTCGGGGAAGTTTTATCTTTTTACTCATGAATTGATTGGTTTTTGTGCAAGATAGACAGGCAACTTCAAATAAAAGTCTCCCGTATACCCTTTGCTATATTTTGCAGCGGCTTCGGCTGAAGTGAATTTGATCGTTTCATCAGAAAAGCCTGCATCATGAATGATCTTTCTCATATTCATATTTCTCAAAGCGCCAGAAAAGTTTTCATTATTATTGATCACTTCCCAGTCTTTTAGAAAATCATAAAGGGGGTTGTCTTCCTTCTTGTGGAACGGATAAACATCAAGATGTATCATCCACCCACCTGGCTCAAGCAATCTGAAACATTCGTTAATAATTTTTGGGACAGCATCATGAGATGTTTCGTGCAAAAGCAATGTGGATGTTACTAGCCCAAAAGATTCTGATTCATATGAAGTCTTTTCAACATTTTGCTGGCTGAAATGAGCTTCGACTCCCAATGCATTGGCTCTGGCATGAGCATATCTTAAACAAGGCGGTGCAACATCAACACCAAAAACTTTTGCCTTTGGATACTTCTTAGAAAAAGGCAATGTGGAGTTCCCAATGCCACAGCCCATATCAAGAATGCGATTTGGCTCAATATTTTTTAAATGCTCATCGATGTAGCAAATTATTGCCTGTGCCAAGAGATCATTTTCTTCGCCCATTGCATTTCTGGAGTAAATGGGCAATGAGATATCATAAACAGCTCCTGCTGAAATATCATTTTCGATGCTTTCACTGTGATAACCGCCTGGTTGTTGGTGAATATCATAAGCCGTCAAATATTTAGGGATTCTCAAAGAATGATCAATCTCCAAGCTTCCGGTGGTTTGATGTTTATCTAAATTATCAATCATTGAATCTAAATTTCTTTCAACAGTATCTATAACGGATGTAAACATCATTTGCTGACTCAATCTTTGTAGAAGACTCCAACTTTGATAACCTTTGTCATTGTGCATAAGTGTCTTCACTTCTGACTTATCGATAGGTTTTCGATCATTGGTTTGAAAGAACTCTGGCTCTATGTTCTTTTCGTAATGAGGAGTAATCAATGAATATATTTCATCGGTTAAATATGCTCTTAGATCCGTCACAAAGTCCTGCCTGACTGATTCGTCATGACTCGGTTGTGGTTGCATTGTATGTTTTTGCTTACTCATGTCAGTATCAACAAATTGATTATAGTTGAAGAGAGAGAAGGCTTTAAGTAAAACATTGAGTTCTTGAGCACTCCGCTAAAATCAACTAAAGTAATTTTAGGTTTAGAAATGGGGAATAATGCAATGAAAAAATATATCTTATCGATATTTATCATCCTGATATTGATGCCTATGGAGAGTGCTAATGCAGGAGGACACAAAGAGGGAAAGAAACTAACTGCGGCTTCAAGCGGGTTTGAAGGTAGAGAGGAAATGCTGGGACGAGCCATGTCAGTTGTCTTGAAATCTCTCAATGAAACAAAGCCTTACCAGCACGATATCAATGATGCTTTGATCAAAATGATATTGACCACAATACAATTTGCTAAAAACAACAATATGATTGATGAACTAATAGAAAATGAAGTTCAAGCCACTCTGCCTATGCTCGAAAGAGTTCGTGACAATTATCTTCGCTCCGGCGAGATGGAAGCTGTGATGGTCGGCATGATCGATAGAACAGCTTGCTCGTATCAACTTTTTCTTGATGTAAAAAAAGATGACGCAGAAAGAAGCTGGACATCTCCATTCGGTCTAATATTGGAGCAAACTGTTCGCCTCGGTCAGCATGATCTAACTGAAGAAGAGGTGCATGACATCTGGATAAGAAAACGCTTCAATGCCTTTGCTGAAGTCATCGGAGTTGAACTTGAGATATCTGATATTGGACAAGATGGAATGGTCACCATTAAAGCTCTAAAACCTGTCACTTTGGCTAAACAATAAAGCCCTAAATGATCAGCGCTGTCAATGACTACACGATTTATGCAATCGGTGCGCCGATCATTTTATGTTTAATCATCTCTGAAATAATCATTTCCTCTAAG
>NZHF01000059.1 GCA_002691305.1 Gammaproteobacteria bacterium
CATCCAAGTCTGTTACCGGTCTTCCCAATGTTGATGTAAAGTTAATTTTCCCGGGTAAGGAATATCTGGGCACCATCCTTTTGAGATATTTTAGTACAAAATTCATCAATGATCCTTTTACAGGGCCCAAGAAGTCTCCAATCTTTGTAATGATCACGTGCTCGATGTCGGTATTTTCAATTACAGCACTCAAAACGTGTGCTGAATTCTCAAAAATTAAAATTGCTTTTGAGCCTGAATCTCTCAATTGATGCTCCAGTTCTCTTGGTGTATATAGCGGATTGACATTAACGACAATTAAACCAGCACGCAACGCGCCGAAGATTGCAACTGGATATTGCAATAAATTTGGCATCATCATTGCAATCCGATCTCCCTTTTTGAGGCCCAATACGTTTTGCAAATAAGCTGCAAATTTCTTAGATTTGATTGAAACATCCCTGTAGCTCATTGAAACCCCAAAATTCACAAAGGCTTCATTCTCTGGGTAGCTCGATTCAGCTTCATCCAGTAATTTGATGATCGTTTTCCTAGGATCCAGCGTAATAAATTCAGGCGTACCGTCTGGATAACTCTTCAACCATGGTTTATTTCTATTCACTGCCATTCTTTTTTCACTCCGACCCACTAATCTAACTCAGTAGGAGATTTTTTTCATCTCAATAGCTCCTATTTTTTTAACAATTTATTCCGTTTCTGAGTAAACTGATCGTCTATTTAAACCACTAGAAAAGAATTTATGGATAAATCAAGAATTCCAAATTTTTATAAGATGCCCATCAATGAGCGTCTGGATGCTGTATACGAGCGGGGTCTGATTTCAAAAAAAGACTATAAGCTTTTGAAAAATCAACAACAACAGCTGGATATTAACAGTGCTGACAAGATGATCGAGAATGTTATTGGCGTGATGGGTATGCCAATTGGTTTAGGCCTCAATTTTCTGATCAATGACAAGGAATATGTTATTCCAATGGCTGTAGAAGAACCATCGATTGTTGCTGCACTCAGTGCTGCAGCAAAAATCTCAAGATCAGGAGGAGGCTTCAAAACAGAGTGCACAGATCCCATTCTCACTGGTCAGATTCAAGTGGTCGCAATAAAGAATCTAGAGCAGGCAAGAAATGATCTGCTGTCACGAAAACAAGAGATTATTGATCTTGCCAATAGTTTTCACCCTCGAATGGTTGCCAGAGGTGGTGGAGCCATTGATTTCTCAATAAAGACTTACCCCATGGAATCATTTGAGGGAGAGATGCTGGTACTCAATATTAATGTCAATACTCAAGATGCAATGGGGGCAAACTTAGTCAATGGAATGTGCGAGGGTATTGCGCCGTTGATTGAAAGCATCACCGAGGGGAAAGTTTTTCTAAGAATCCTATCCAATTTGACGGATCAGTCGATTGCTAAAGGCACAATGAGAATACCATTGAAGCGCTTATCAAAGGAGGGTTATGATCCTGAGCAAATAAGAGATGGGATCATTATCGCTTCGGACTTTGCAAAAGCTGACCCGTATAGAGCGTCCACACATAACAAAGGCATCATGAATGGGATTGATGCTGTAGCGCTTGCGACAGGCAATGATTGGAGAGCAATAGAAGCTGGTGCTCATGCTTATGCATCACGACATGGGAGATACTCGTCACTTTCTGAATGGAAGAAAGATAAGAATGGAGATCTGATTGGTACAATTGAAATACCATTGAAAGTTGGCATTGTGGGAGCACCCATCGAATCAAATCCAGCGGTGGCTCTAAACCTAAGAATTATGAATCTTGACTCAGCGACAGAACTCTCTGGTGTCATGGCAGCTGTTGGACTTGCACAAAACTTCTCTGCACTAAAAGCGCTGTCCACGGATGGCATTCAAAAGGGGCACATGACTCTGCATGCAAGAAATGTTGTAAAAGCGGCAGATGCTCCTCACGAAATATTTGATGATGTCCTTGAAGAGTTACTGGTCAGTGGAGAAATCAAAGTTTGGAAAGCGAGAGAGATTGTTCAGAATCTGATAAAAAAAGAACCTATTGTAACGGATGAATTTGATGCCGTGACTCCAGGGAAAGTAATCCTTTTAGGAGAGCATTCTGTCGTCTATGGTCGTCATGCTATTGCTGTTCCTGTTCCTCTCAACATTCGTGTGAAAATTGAAGATGCAGATGATGGTGTTCTTTTGATGATTCCTTCATGGGGGGTTGAATATTATTTAGATAAGAAGCCAGAAGAGCGTCAATCATTTGAAAAACCCGCTGCTTTGATTCTGGAGAAAATGAATCTCAGCAATGTTGGCATGAAGATTGAAGTCTTTTCAGATGTTCCGCGTGGGATGGGTCTTGGCGGTTCAGCAGTCTTGGCGGTTTCAATCATAAAGGCACTTAATCATCATTACAAAATGGGCCTATCTGAGCAGGAAATCAATGAAATGGCCTATGAATCTGAAAAGATAGCGCATGGAAATCCAAGCGGCATTGACAATACCATTGCAACCTATGGCTACCCTCTTATTTACAGAAAAGGCGAGAAAACCCTTAAAGAACGATTGCAGATCAAAGAACCTTTAGATCTTGTTTTGGCATTTTCAAAATCTGAAGGATTGACTGCGAAAACCGTGGCTCACGTGAGAACACAATGGAAAAGCAATCAAGAAATGTACGAAGGTGTCTTTGATGATATCGATGCAATAGTTCTTAATGGCATACAAGCAATTCAGGAGAATGATCTCAAACAACTCGGTGAGTTGATGAATTTCAATCAAGGACTCTTGAACACATTACAGGTATCAACACCGGAGCTTGAAAGAATGATTCATATTGCTAGAGATGCAGGAGCATTCGGAGCAAAACTCACTGGCGGAGGTGGAGGCGGAGCAATGATCGCAGTGTCTGATAACCCAGAAGAAATCATTGAAGCATTTGACAATGAAGGCTTTAAATCGATTCGATTCTCAGTACAAGACAGTGGCTGAAGAATACTCTGACAAATCATCTGATGAAACATTGATCCTAGTGGATGAACACGATCAAGAAATAGGTACGGCATTAAAAGAAGACTGCCATCTTGGTGACGGACTTCTCCATAGGGCATTTTCGGTTTTCATTTTCAATGACAAAAAAGAAGTGCTCATGCAACAAAGGAGCAAAGAGAAGATGCTGTGGGGTAGATTCTGGTCAAATTCATGCTGCAGTCATCCAAGGCTTGGAGAATCCATAGGTAATGCTGCTCATAGGAGAATCAAAGAAGAGTTATCTCTTGAAACGAACCTTGATTTTTTATACAAGTTCAAATATCAGGAACAATTTTTGAATATTGGAAGTGAACATGAGCTTTGCCATGTTTTTATTGGAAAATGCAATCAAGAACCTAAAGTTGATTCCAGTGAAATCAGTGATTGGAAATATCTAAGTATTGAGGAATTAACTCGCTCTATTGAAGAAAATCCAAGTGAATTTACTCCTTGGTTGAAAATAGAATGGTCAGAAATTATTGGTAAATATTACGATCAACTCGAAAGAATTATTGATGCATAATAATTGATCAAAACTGCTCATCTGGCATCGACATCATCGATCCAGAACCATGCATGGCTGAACTTCCAAAACTACTCACGAGCGGCAAGAATTGCTCGATATAGAAATTGGACGAAATAATCTTAGCATTATAAAACTGTGAATCATCACTTTCTTCTAAAGCATCTTTAGAGGCAGTAATGTTTCTGACTGCAATCCATCCTCCAACAAGATAACCCATCATCATCAAAAAATTATGGCTGCATGCTCCAGGTAAATTTGGCTCTTTCTGATAATTCTCAAGAATAAAACTCGAAACATTCCTAGCATGACCAATTGCTTGATTGAGTGCGTCTCTCATCTCAGTATCAATGTCTGCAACTTCTATCTCCTCCTCAATTTCATTGAGTAAATCATTCATTCCTGACCCATGGTCGCCTATGAATTTTCTTCCTATAAGATCATTTGCTTGTATTCCTGTCGTACCCTCATAAATTGTTGTGATTCTTGCATCTCTGAAGTGCTGTGCTGCGCCTGTTTCTTCTACATAGCCCATTCCACCATGCACCTGAAGAGCAATGGATGTAATGTCCTGGCATAATTCACTGCACCATGCTTTCGTAATAGGGGTAAGAAGGTCGGCTCGTTTACCATGTTCTGGTTTTGATTCTGCCAGATCGCATTCAAATGTATTCTCATAAACCAGTACTCTCATGATCTCAATCAATGACTTCATGCTCAAAATCATTCTTCTCACATCTGGATGATTAATGATCGTGACACGAGAATTGCCAATGTGTGTACTGCCCTGAACTCTATCTTTTGCATAGAGAACAGCTTGCTGATAGGCACGTTCCGCAATTGCTACACTCTCACATGCAACGCCGATTCTGGCATCATTCATCATTGTGAACATGCAAGCCAACCCTTGATTAGGCTCTCCGATCAAAAATCCTTCTGCCTCCTCAAAGCTCATCACACATGTCGCACACCCATGGATGCCAAGTTTGTGTTCGACTGAAACAGCCTTTAATGTATTTCTTTCGCCCAAGGAACCGTCTTTATTGAGTTTAACCTTTGGCACTAAGAACAAAGAAATTCCTTTTACACCATCTGGTGCGTTCGGCAATCGAGCTAAAACCAGATGGACAATATTTTCAGATAGATCATGCTCTCCCCAGGTAATGAAAATTTTCTGACCTGTGATTTTATAATGATCACCATTTGGTTGTGCAATCGTGTTCATGACTGAAAGATCGGATCCCGCTTGTGGCTCTGTTAGATTCATCGTCCCAGTGAATTTGCCAGATATTAACTTTTCCAAGTAGAGGTCCTTTAGCTCTTGACTTGCATGNGCATCTACAGCCCTGATTGCTGAATTTGTTAGAAGCGCTAAATGCGCCCATGAAAAGTTGGCGCCCATTACCATTTCGTTCACGGGCATTGAGATTGAAGCCGGCATGCCTTGTCCGCCATATTCTGGATTGCAGCTCAATGTTGACCATCCTCCATCAACATAAGCATCATAGGCTTCAGCGTAACCTTTTGGCACAGTGACTCTGCCATCAGCAATAGAAACTCCAACCCTGTCACCATCTTTATTGGTTGGCGCTATTATTTCTGAGGCAACTTCTGCTGCACTGTCATATATCGTTTCAAGAAATTCTCTGTCAAAATCTGCAAAGCCAGAGTTTGACTGCAGGTCATTCCTACCNACGACTTCTCTCAGGGCGAAGATCATATCTTTTACTGGTGGGTGAAATTGATCCATTTTAAGCTCTGTCTGTTATCCAAGGCAGTTTAACAAGTTCTGCCTTAAGCTCGCCTTCAGGCGTTTGTATATCAACTGATTTTCCAGGGAGAGCATGCTCGACGTCCAATATGATGTAACATATATTCTTTTTAAATCTAGGCGAGAAAACTGCAGACATCATCTCACCTACAATATTTCCATCGATTGAAACNTCTAAGTTTTCTTCATTGAAGAACTCCATTTTTGGACCTGCAATCTCAGCACCCATCAATTTCTTTTTNATTCCATTCCGCTTGATAGTCTCTAGTGCTTCTCTGCCNATAAAGTCATCTTTTTGATCAAGATCTATCATCCAATCCANGCCTACTTCGAATGGATTATTGTCTCTGTGCATATCGGCTCCAAAGCTAAGAATGCCTGCTTCCAGTCTAAATATTTGATTTGGAGTTCCTGGAGTAATATTTAGATCTTTGCCTGCATCCCAGAGTATCTCCCAAAGTTCGTTTCCTTTGCTGCCGTCTTGAAGAAAAATCTCATAACATCTTTCTCTGCTGTATCCCATCCTCGCNATNACCATGGGTATTCCTGCATGATTAACTTCCTTGAATTTATAGAAGGCAAGCTCCTCTATCCATTTACCAAATACTTGGCTCATGAGTTCAGTGGAATTAGGTCCCTGAATTTGCAATGGAGAAACGTCGGGTTCTGATATCTCTGTGTCAAAGCCTTTGCCCGAAGCCACCCCTTGAACCCATAAGAGTGCATCGCTATCTGAAAGCGAGAACCAAAAATGATCCTCTGCCAGCTTAAGCATGACTGGATCATTGATGAAACCGCCNTGAAAATCGAGCAAGGGTGCATACATTGCTTGACCAATATTGCATTTATGGATGTCACGAGGTGTGATGTATTGTGNCANNTTNGAAGCATCTGGTCCCTTGATTTCTATTTGCCTTTCCACACCNACATCCCAAAGCTGAACTCCATTGAGCAGATTCTCATAATCCTTTTCAGGNCCTTCNAAAACAATGGGCAAATACATATGATTNTAAATTGTAAANGCTGAGGCNCCATACTTCATTGTTGAATCAAAATACGGAGATTTTCTGACTCTTGGGCTAATGACTATTTTTGATGTTTGATACATAATTCTTTCGATTTTAATTCANATTTTTTGACCTNANATNATACTGAATATTCGTATGAAATGGAAAATACGGTTTTTCAAATTCAAAAGATTTTATAATTAATTTTCCTAGACTAATTATNGTTTTTACCTAGACTAATACTCATTCAATNCAAGGATTAAGAATCTTTATCAAGAAAGACAACATAGATTGGGTTAACTTCATACTGACTGTCTTGGTCTCATTATCTATTCTGATACCGATGTTTATTGCTCCAACTGCAACCAACAAATATCTCAATGCTGCATACGATTACATTGCAAGCAATATAGGCGGTGTTTATCTGATAATGGGGCTTTTAACATTGGCGTTTCTTTTATTCTTGGCTTTCAGCCATCATGGAAACATAAAACTTGGAAANGAGCATGAAGANCCTGAATATGGNACTTTTGGNTGGTCATCCATGCTTTTCTGCGCTGGGATAGGCGCTTCATTGGTTCTTTATGGATCAACAGAGTGGGTCGATTATTATCTAAAGCCCCCATTTGATGCAGTTTCAGGGTCTAGGGAATCTATAGAGTGGGCATCNACTTATGGAATGTTTCATTGGGGCATCACGGGATGGGCAATATATTGTTTTCCNGCAGTCGCGATTGGCTACAACTATCATGTTAAAGGTGCATNGAGCCTTAAAGCCAGNACTGGTTGTGAAGCAGTATTTGGAAGNAGCGAAAATCACTTTTTAGCGAGACTAATCGACCTTGTTTATATGATCGCATTGGTAGGAGTTTTAGGTGCAGGTTTAGGGCTGACATCACCNGTCGTCAGTGCAACGATAACTGAATTNTTCTCTATCGAACAAAGCCTGGCCATCACAATTTCTTGTCTTCTGCTCTGCTTGGTGATTTATTCGATCAGCACTTATTTTGGTCTTGAAAAGGGAATTCAGAAATTGAGTAAGTTTTGCGCCTATCTAGCATTTTTAGTATTGATGTACATNCTGATCTTTGGTCCAACATCTTATATTGTAGAGTCGTCCTTCCAGAGTGTTTTGTTTATGGGAGAAAACTTTCTAAAGATGAGCTTAGGCCCTCCTCCTTTCGGCAAATCAGAATTCTCAAAAGCATGGACAATTTTCATGTGGGCATGGTTTTTTGGTCTAGGGCCATTTGTGGGNATTTTCATTGCAAGAATTTCTAGNGGNAGAACAATTAGGACCATGATATTAGGGGCTCTTGGGTTTGGAACAATGGGGACGTCGCTATTTTTCATGATCATGGGAAACAATGCCATATACCTAGAAACAAATAACTTGATGCCCATTATAGAAATTTGGACCAATGAAAGTCCCGCTGTAATGGTTTCTCGAAGCATCTCTGGGATGATCCTAGGTGAATGGATCTTACCGNTTGTTGGTGTTTTCTGTTTGGTCTTTATGGCAACAACTTTTGATTCGGGTGCTTATACACTGGCCTCATCAGCAACNAAGAAAATGGAAGCCGGCAANGACCCGGATGCTTGGAACAGGATATTTTGGGCCTTCTTCATTGCGCTCCTTCCCTTTGCTTTGCTAATAGGTGTTACAGACTCCCCAGATCTTCAAGGGATTGATAAGTTGANACCATTTCAAACAATTGTTCTTCTAATCTCACCTCCTCTTCTTATTGTGTATATAATTATGGCCATTGGTCTTATCAAAAACCTCATATTGAAAAAATAAAAAGCATGACTGANAAATATCTAAAACTAAAAGACGTTCTAGAATCTGGCAAGTTTGCAATAACNGCAGAAATACCTGCACCTGTGAGTGCATCATCAAATGAGATGGAAGAAAAANTAAAAATCCTNAAAGGTTCCGTGCATGCAATCAATGTAACGGACAACCCTGGTGCAACGGCACACATGTCTAGCCTTGCTGGATCTGCCATTGTGAGGAATCAAGGGATTGATCCCATACTCCAAATTACCTGTAGAGACAGAAATCGTTTGGCTATTCAAAGCGANTTAATGGGAGCATCTGCTCTGGGTATAAATAATGTTCTGACACTTGCTGGTGATCCTGTNAAGAATGGTGACCAGAAAGATGCAAAGGCNGTGTTTGATATCAATTCTAAAACCATACTTACCATTATGGATGTAATGAATAATGATGGAAAAACAATGTCGGGAAGAGAGCTTCAAACAAAATCTAGTTTTTTTCCAGGCGGNGCAGCAATTGTCCATGAACCAGAAGACAATTGGGANCCCAAGGTTCTCAGTGAAAAAGCNTCTTTTGGAGCTCGATTTATTCAAACCCAGTTTTGTTACGATGTTGAATTGGTAAAAAGATACATAGAGAGAATTGTTGATACCGGACTATCGGAAAGAATGTACTTTATCATCGGGATTGGACCCTTGAGAAGCGAGAAGTCTGCCAAATGGATGAAAGACAAATTATTTGGAACGGTCATGCCAGACTCTATTATAAAAAGAATGGAGGGATCCAATGATCAGATTCAAGAAGGGGCAGATATCTGTGCCGAGTTAATCGAGTCATTTAGAGAAATTGAAGGAGTTCATGGGGCTCATCTCATGGCTCCAAGAAATCTTTCGGCAATTCCTGAAACAGTTAAGCAATCGGGAATAACTATCTAGAATAATTCGCTATCTTATCCATAAGTTGATAGTACATCATGCCGATGGCTGTGGCTGGACTAGAAAACCATTTGCCGCCTGGCAATTGAATATGTTTTACCGTAGACAGTAGATTCAATATTTCATCCTCTCCACTCACTGCATCAGCGATCACTTTTGCTGCCATATGCGTTGGAGCGACGCCGTGTCCGGAGTAACCTTGNGAGTAGAATATATTGTCATCTAGCCTTCCAAGCTGAGGTATTTTTTTAAGACTCACAGCAACATTCCCTGACCATCCATAATCNACTNTGGTTTCAGATAATTCAGGAAAAACTGAAACCATTCTTTTTTTGATCTCNACCTTTATGCNTTCATCACTTGGGATCTTTCCTGAATAATTNAACCTTCCTCCAAACAACATTCTCTTGTCTGCCGAAAGACGATAATAGTCAAGAATTGTATTTTGATCACAAACTGCCATGTCTGATGGCATTAATTTTGCTGCTTGCTCATCACTCANAGGCTCGGTTGCNATGATGCAGCTTGCGGCNGGCATCACCATTCTTCTAAGNTTNTTATTCAAACTCCCAATATATGCATTGGCTGCAATGACAATATAATCCGCCTCAATAGACCCATTTTCTGTCAATACTTTTGCAGGACTTCCCTCTGCGATCTCTACTGCATTGGTATTTTCATAAATTTGAACTCCAAGCTCTGAAGCTGCTTTTGCTTCTCCCAAACAGAGATTCAGTGGATGAATGTGGCCNGATCCACTNTCAATCAAACCGCCAACATACGCTTCGCTATTGACATATTTTTTTACATCGGTCTCATCGACTAACTCCAATTGATGATGATACCCACACTGTTTCCATTCTTCACACCGGTCGATTAAATCGTCCATGTGCTTTCTATTGGTTGCAACATCAATGAATCCATCTTTGAGATCACACTCAATTGAAAATTCAGAAATCCTCTCTCTTACCAGGTCGGCTGATTTTGCTCCAAGTAGCCACATCTGCTGGATATCCCTTTCGATGCCTTTGTTTTCAAAATGATCACTGAAAGAAAAGCCACTAATGAGTTGTCCTCCATTCCTTCCGCTTGCTCCCCATCCAATCTTTTCAGATTCAATCAGCACAACATCGTAATCTTTCTTTGCCAGATTAATGGCGGTATTCAGTCCAGTAAAACCTCCGCCTATCACGCAAACTTGAGTTCTTATATTCGAGCTGAGTTGAGTAAAACTTAGGTTTTGATTGGCTGTGGCAGCATAATAAGATTTAACGTGTGACATATTTATTCGGACCTTAGTATTTCATTTTGATTATAGTATTTTCAAACCTCCTAATCATCTGAAAAAGTTAAAAATGAGACAAGTCATAAGAAAAATAAACTAAATTCTTCTTTGAATTTAATTGAACAAGAAACACTTTCCGATTATCTTGATAAAGCCGTTATTTCGGGGCTAAAAAATGAAAAATAAAGATATTCTCATCATTGGTTGTGGTGCCATAGCTCAC
>NZHF01000060.1 GCA_002691305.1 Gammaproteobacteria bacterium
AGGTGTCTCGATGAGACTTGTAATGTCTCTAAATGTTATTCCATCAATTGGGAAATCATTAACGGTCCTAATGTATTCCTTTAGATTGAGTGGATCATTCATGTTTCTCTCCTTTCATTGATTCATATTTCAATATTCTCTATTCGATTTCTCTAAATACTGAGGTCTCGTTACCGAGTATGCCCAATAAATAAATAGAAATTGCAATGGGAGCCTAAAATATAGTAACTCGATCGATATTTCAGGGAAAGCTTCCGGTGTGATTGCCATATAAATATTGGCAGGATATACACAAATTAGGAGCGCGACTAAACCCCATCCTGCTATCTTTCTCAAATAGGGTATCAAGACACAGATACCGCCCAGTATTTCAAAAAAACCACTGATATAAACCGCCTCTGCATGCAATGGAAATGGCGGAGGCATAATGGATAAATAAAATTCAGGGTTGATGAAATGATCAATACCAAAATATATAAAGAATAAAGCAAGTCCAAATAAAGATAACTTTCTCCACCACTTTGTAGGTAACTTTAATGCTTTAAAAAATTTAGGTATGCGAATCATTTATGTTCAATGAAGAGAATCAAAATAATCGCTGTTTATTTATCATATTAATCACTCTGTATAAAATTCATAAAAAGCATTGCTGCAAGCGCACCAATGAGCTGAAAGACAATAAAAGAAAAAATAAATTCTGGATTTATTCCAGTAAAGGTATTGCTAAATCCTCTTGCAAAGGTAACGGCAGGATTTGCAAAAGATGTCGAAGAGGTAAACCAGTATCCTGCTGAAATATATAATCCAACTGCTGGTGCAACGGCAATGGTGCTTAGTCTTCTGACTCCAAGNATAGTGATTATCAAGCCAAAAGTNGCGATGNATTCACTTAAATAAATATTGAACCCGCTCCTTTCATTTTCAGCGATTTGAATGAGATCTAAGCCAAACATTGCGTTTGCTAAAATGGCTCCGAGAAATGCTCCGATGAACTGAGAAGAAACAAAACAAAAGAACTCTTTTAAGCNTAATTCTTTTTTTACAAACATAACCAAACTAACNGCTGGATTGAAATGAGCTCCNGAAACGGAAATGAATATCCATATAAGAGCNGTAAGTCCTGCTCCTGTAGCGATCGTATTGGCCAATAAAATACTTAACTGATCNGTTGAGAGANTNTGAGCCATAATTCCGGAACCAATCACGACCATNACAAGGAAACAACTACCTAAAAATTCTGCTAGGAGTTTTTTTGTCAATTTTCTATTCTCAGACATTAGAANTGAGTTTATACAGATAAAATATTTGTTAAAAGAAATATTTCTATTGAGCATTTGGCACAATCAGTACCTTGCCATTCCTTCCACCTTGTTCTGCTCGAATCACGGCTTCTTTGATCTCATTGAGATTAAAACGAGAGTCAATATTTGCATTCAGATCGCCTTTTGCAATCATTGGAATAATCATTCCTAGAGCCGCCTGTATGTCTTGCATTCCAGCTTTCTCATACCACTTGGTAAGCCAAAAGCCACGTAGGCGAAGATCGTTTAAGATAGTCAAACCTGTATTCAGGTTTGCCCCTTTACCTGAGAGACCACCATAAGCAACAAGAGTTCCGCCATAACCTAGGCTATTAGCTAGCCGAATATATGTCTCGCNACCGACAGCATCTAGTGCAAGAACGATTGGATCACCACCAGTTGCAACAGAGATTTTATCTGCAAGATCTGGCCCATCTATCAGCACAANATCTGCTCCTTTTGCCAACAAATCTTTCTCTAAACCTGGACGTCGAACCACATTGATGGTCTTTATGCCGCGTTGCTTTGCAAATTGAATNACATATCCACCAACGGCTGAATTTGAAGCACTCTGGATAATCCATTGCCCTTCATTAAGATCAATAAATTCAGTNAGCATAAGAAAAGCCGTCATCGGGTTAACNATTGTCATTGATAATTGNTCAATCATAGTGGAGTCGATCGCTCCCATATCGGGCAGAGGAATAAATCCTGAGGCTGNAGCAACTATTTCATTGCGCCACGTCCCATTTTCACTGCCTGCTAACAGCACCAATTGTCCTACTTTTAAATGTTTTACTTCTGACGATGTCTCTAGCACTCTGCCAATGCCTTCCTTGCCAGGCGTANANGGCAGTATGGGTTCCACACCGTAATTACCACTGATTTGNAGTAAGTCTGATGGATGAATTGGCACTGCTAAAACTCTCACTCTAACTTCANTGCTNTTTAATGGTCGANATTCTTCTTCTTTTACAGTGAGNACCTCTGNAGGATTACCGATTTCATTAAATTCTATATATTTAAGTTTTGAATCAATTTGACTATTAAGAATAGAGATCGGTATCAGAATTAAGAATAGTGATATAAGAATTCTTTTATTTTTGGTCATTTTATTTCCTTTAAAGCAGATAATCCTNAGCCATATCTTCTCCAATGGCCCATAGGCGTTCTGCCATTGGTTTATCAAATATGAAATGGTTTCCACTCACAGTCACTGCATTGCAATCCTCAAAATACGCACCACTGACTCCTTCTAGATCAGGATGAGAAGCCACGTATACCTGAGTTGCAGCTCCTTCTTCGACTGTTTTTGCAATAAGGTGACCAAACCACTCAAAAGCCTTGCGAAGAGGGATGGGAGCGCTTCGNGCAATATTTGTTTTAACCAAACCGGGATGAATAACATTTGAAGTNATATTGGAACCTTTNAATCGTGAGGCAAGCTCAAGAGAAAATAAGGCATTGGCTAACTTGGATCGACCATAAGCTTCTTGTGGATCAAATGGGCCTTCACCTCGAAGATTATCAAAATCTATGCCTACCGCNGGAGCCTGAATATAAGCAGACATACTTCCAACATGAACGATCCGACTCTCCTGAGACTGTTGCATTAATGGCATTAATCTATTTACCAATACAAAGTGACCAAGATAATTCACAGCAAATGTTCTTTCGANNCCATTCACCAGNTCCACCGATTCACCAAAAGTATTAATGCCCGCATTGCAAACAAGAATATCAATCGGAAGNCCCAATTCAGTGATGCTTTCTGCACACTCTAAAACAGATTTTAAGCTCGACAACTCCAATGCCACAGGAGTAGTTTTACCNGGCATNGTGGAACAAGCTTTACTGGCTTTCTCAAGCGTTCTACCGGTACCAATAACATGAGCACCCCTAAGAGATAAGACTCTCATGGTCTCAAGCCCCAGGCCAGAATTACAACCTGTGACGACTGCCGTCTTTCCAGTTAAATCCAATCCCAGTGTTACCTCCTCGGCTGTCGATGAAGAACCATAGGGGCCAACTGGAAAGTTTTCATTGATGTTTACAATATATTCTTCTTCTCCACTGCAACCCCCAATGACAGGTACTGCAACTGCTGTTGTTCCATATAAAAACTGTCGTCTATTTATTTTCATCTTTTTATTATTGCTCTATCATTAAAAAATCTTCACACTTTTTGCCGCTTAGCATCTCCTTGAATAAGTCTAACTGACTTTGATCCAAGCTCCGACTTGTCCACCANGTAGCATGATCATCTATGCTTTGCTCTGTATCGATAACCAATCCCCACATTGGAGCTATTTGATTGGGGATCATTGAGTAACGAATATCCGTTACAAGACTATTTTTATCGTCATAACCCAAATAATCCTGAGAAAACCAACGAAATCTTTCAATATCCTTCGCTTGTTGACTGTCTTTGTCAAGACTGGGGAGATGATACTGGTAATCAAACATCTCAATGCTTTCACCCNAACACCAAGTCGATGAATGGACGGTTCGAATTGCATCAACATAGTATGTTTCTTCATGCTGGTAAATCGACTTCCATAAAATTAAATTTCCAAATGAAGGCTTAAGAGTCATGCGCTCAGCATTGTGCCCTCTAGAATTGGCGAGATCCATTGCTGCTGATAGCGTTCTTTCGTATTGAATAAAACCTAAAGACAGATAAAAANTAATCCATCCGATTGCAATAAAACTAAAAATCCTTTTTCGCTTTGTTATCGCTATTGCCAATAGGATTACAATGGGTACTGTAAAAATTGGATCGACGATAGATATATTATTCCAAGTAACACGTTGATCAGAGAAAGGCCAAAAGAGCTGGGTACCATATGAAGTGCAAGCATCGAGCAATCCGTGAGTTGCATAGCCTAAAAAACTCGCAATATAAACCATCCTCAGACTGATTAAACTTCTAACAAAGGGAAAAATAAACAAAGCAACAAAGAAAGAGCCAATGGGGATAAAAAAAAGTGAGTGACTGAATTGCCTATGGTATTCAAGAAATAAAATTGGATCATCTTCTGATCGAATCAAAACATCTAAATCAGGTGCCAGACCAGCAAGAAAACCAATGAAACCGATCAGTATGATGTTTTCTTTTTTAGCGGCAGATTGTGCAAATGCTGCACCAACCGCACCTTGAGATACTGGATCCATATTTAAGTTAGTTTTTAATTAAATCACTCATCTTTCCAGGTCGGTGATCTTTTTTCTATGAATGCTTCGATGCCCTCTTTTGCATCATGCTTTAGTAAATTATTCTTCATTATCTTGGAAGTGTATTCGTATGCTTCAGATAGATTCATTTCAGCTTGAGCATAAAAGGCTTTCTTCCCAATGGAAACTGTCATCGATGATTTGCATGCAATTTTTTCTGCCAATTCATTTACTTCAGAGATCAAGCTTTCCTGAGGAACACAACGATTGATTAGGCCTATTTCTTTTGCCTTCTCAGCATTAATAAAGTCACCGGTCAGAAGCATTTCCATAGCATTCTTCTTATGAATATTTCTAGAAAGGGCAACCATGGGTGTTGAACAAAATAATCCAATATTTACTCCGGGTGTTGCAAACTTAGATTCATTTGAGGCAATTGCAAGATCACAACTTGCGACCAATTGGCAACCGGCAGCTGTAGCGATCCCATCCACCTCAGCAATGACTGGTTGTGGTGTCTTTACAATTAACTGCATTAGCGAAGAGCAATGATCAAAAAGCTTTTGAAAGAAGACCTCTCCATTATCCTCATTTGCTCTTGCGGCTGTTATTTCTTTTAAATCATGCCCTGAACAAAATACATTGCCGTTTGCTGATAAAACAATGGTCCTTATGGATTTATCTGTGGATGCTTCTTTAAGCTCATCCAAAAGGACGCTCATCATGGTTTCAGACAAAGCATTTTTATGATCTAAATTATTCATAGTAAGGCGAAGAACGCCATTGCTAGACATTTCCTTAATCAATATTTCTGAATCTTCTTTCATACCAAATTTATTAAAAGCTATTTTGCTCTAGTAATCTAATGTTGTTTTGCTAATTCTATTTTTGGACATCTATTCATGATGACTTTTAAACCAGCTTTTGCAGCTAACTCCGATGCTTCTTGATTGATAATACCCAATTGGGTCCAGAGAACTTTAGCACCTATCTCAATGGCTTCTTTTGTTACTCCAACAACAGCGTCATTCGCTCTGAAAACATCAACCATGTCTATCTTTCCTGAAACAGCATCAAGGTCTGCATAGCAAAGCTGATCTAAAATAAGATTGCCTTCTTCATGGGGATTTATTGGGAATATTTGATAGCCATGATGAATGAGTGCGGCCATCACTTTGTGGCTATCTCTGTCAGGATTTGCACTTGCTCCAACCACTGCAATGGTTTTCACCTCATCGAGTATTCCTTCTATATAAGCTTGAGAATAATCAATAACCATTATCTATTAAGTTTCCTTTTTCTTCAGCGATGCTTTAAGTCCTATATTCCGGCTTCTATTCTTATTGGTGATCCATCAAAAAAACGCTCGAGTCGGAATTCTCTCAAATCAATCGTAGGTTTATTTTGAATCATCTTGCTGATTATGCTCCCTGCCCCTGGTCCGATGCCAAATCCATGGCCACTGAATCCTGTGGATAGATAGAAGCCTGGTATTTTATTTATATGAGAGATCACCGGTACAACATCGGGCGTTGTTTCAACCATTCCAGCCCATGATTCAACGATATCCGCATCTTTTAATTCTGGATAAACCTCTCCCAGTTGCTGTTGTATTTGAGAAATTGTCTTTTTATTTGGTTTTGGATTCAAAACTCTGTTCTTTTCAAAAGGAGACTCTTTATCCAAATCCCATTGTTTTGGTGCATTAAGCTCATCAATAAAATCGCCCCCTATGGATAATTTCAATACACTGAATTCATTGATCAATGCACGAATATATTTTTGAGAATAATACAGAGTTGAAGGTGTTATTGAATGGTCAAATGTCGAGCCATGTGCAAGAGTATAACCGCCATCATTTCGCTTTCTTATGCTTATTCTTTTATCAAAAATAGTGCCATTAATTTTTGTTTCTATTCGATTAGTCCTTGCCACAGTTCCTTTGACTTTTAGTTGAGGAACACTGATTCCAAGAGATCTGCAAAAATATGAGGACCATGCCCCTGCTGCACATAGAGCAGTCGAGGTGTCTATAGAGCCTTTTTCTGTTATTACTTTAGACAGACTGCCACCAGAGGTCTCTATCCCTCTTACGGAGCAGCCTGTAATAATTATGGCGCCCAGCTTTTCAGCCGCTCTGGCGATCGCAAGTGTTGCTTTNTGAGGTTCAGCCCTTCCGTCTGTCCTGGTAAGAATTCCTCCAACCCAATTGTTAGATGCTAAGCCAACCTCATTTCTGAGTGCCTTTTGATCCAGAAGCTCTGTTTGGATATCATACTTTTTTGCCAATTCAAGCCATGGTTGAAGACTTTTTAATTCTTTTTCATCGTTAGCGGTAAATAGACATCCGCCTTCCTCGTAACCAGTATCTATATCTGTCTCGGATGAGAATTGCCTCCATATTCTCTGACTCTCAAGTACCATTGGGATTTCCCTCTCATCTCTGCCTTGTACTCGGACAAACCCCCAATTTCTTCCGGATTGTTCGCCTGAGATGTAACCTTTTTCGCATAAACATACTTTGATGCCTTCTTTTGCTAAAAAGTAAGCTGTAGATACACCAATAATCCCGCCCCCTATAATTACAACATCGGCAGTCTTGGGAGGTGTAATTGAAGACTCAAAATCTCCACTCCATGTAGAACTTACATTTTGATTTAATGACATCATGTTATTTACTTTTTTCCAGTTATGACCAAAGTACCTGCCCAGTCTTTATCTTTACCTGAGCGCCAGCATTGAACTTCATTGAATCCAGCCGTTTCAAAAATATTAACCCACTCAAATTCTTTTAACATCAGCATCCGAGTACCAACTTTTTCTTGCCATGAGTGTGAATCAATATTTTCATAATAATGATCTATCCCAACGATTAATCTCCCATTATTACTGAGCCATGAATCTGAAATTTTCTTTACAGTCTCTGAAGGGTCATCTAAATAGTACAAAACCTCCATAGAGTGGATCAAATCGTATTTGACATCTGAATCAAAAGAATTGATATCTGCAAGAATATATTCAGTCTTACCACCTCTTGATTCTGCATTGGTTATCATTTGCTCGGCGCCATCAATTCCTACTGATCGATCACATAATTTATTTTGAGCAACATCTCTAACCACCCATCCATTTCCACAACCAAGATCTAAGAAACTGAAGTTTTTGCCTATATTTGTTCTTTCCTCTAAAGCAAAATCTATCATTTCATTAACAGGCATCGCATGAGTCTTTTCCATGTCAACATCTTTGCCTTCTTCGGCCCATTCTCCAAAAACTTCTGTTGCTCTTTTCATTTCAACTCAATGTCTTCATGCTATTGTTCTTTGCAGGCATATTCATTTTCCCAGTGTCTAAATTGACTCTTAAAAGCTTTTCTTCCTAGAGACGTCAATGATAGCCAAATGCATTAACCAGTTAACTTTCTCATTAATGACTCAAATATACCTCTCCCGAACCATTTCGACCAAGAAAAAGCAAATATAGTTCCTAAAATACAGAATATTATTGCAGCAACGAATGCTTGTGATGAAGTCTGACTGCCAGTAAGTCCAAGAGCATTAATAAATCCTAAACCAACAATTATATGAAGAATGTATAGAGTAAGGGTTTGTGTCCCAGCAGGAGAAATTAAAGAATAAACATTACTATCTCTAAGTCTCTCTGATACAACTAAGCAAAGACCTATAACAAGAAAAGCTGAACCAGATGCTGCTAAAAAATAAAGTGGCATTGGTGGCATCGACTCAGTCATAACCAAGAACTGTAGCTCAGAATCAGTAGGGATTAAATAGCCTGAGAATATAAAACTCATGATTTCTGAAAATATAATCGCAGCCAAACCCCATGTAATCATTTTAATCTGAACTTGTCTTTCCCTTAATGAAGCCCGGCTCAAAAGAATACCTAGCAAGAAAAATCCTAACCAAGGTAAAATTGGATGAAATCCATTAAAAAAAAGATTTCGAGCGAATCCGTCAATCGTCCAAAACCCAGAATAGGTAAGTTCTTCAAAATTCCATCCTGCTTCGTAGTCAATGGAAAGAATCATGCAA
>NZHF01000061.1 GCA_002691305.1 Gammaproteobacteria bacterium
CTTGAATTATAGATTATACCTAACTGGCTCTTTAAACAAAGACAGAAAAGCTGACCCACTGGTCACAAATATGCTCATGTAAATATAATGTGTCTAAAGAATAATAATTCTTAAGAGGCGAAAAAAAATATCTAAGTCCTATCCACCTAATAATCTCTCAAGCTCTCTTAAACTATCTTGAAGATCTTCCAATGATTCTTTTTCTTTTTTATACCTTCTTTCAGCTTCATCAAGATCAAGAGTAAACTTCAAGTCAGATTCTGAACATATCAATCCTGAGCAAAGTTCAAAAAATACTTCTATAACATTAGATAGTGACCCAACCTCTTTAAACTGAATATTACTTAGGTCAATTTGAGAGTCACCAGTAATTTCAATATTATCTAAATAAATACCTGACAGAAAATTGTCTTGATAGCTTGAGTAGACAACGTAGTTTCCTTTAGGAATATCACTTAACAAATAGTGTCCACTGATATTAGTAGAGGCTTTATATTTTGACTCACTAAATCTTTTTAGAACCTCAAATCTAGCATCCGCTGAATAATCTTTTCCAAGTAACTCTTCTAACTTAGAATAATCTAAATTTGTTAATTCTGATCCATACACAAGCAAAGTATCAAGGGCTTTCCCATCATTAATATTGCAAGTCTTTAAATTATTTAGATCTGATTTCGTTGTCTTAATTAGTTCTTCTTCACTCTTATTGGATTGAAGCGCTAGTGAACATTGATCCATTCGAGCCTGAGCATTTTCTGCTTCTAAAATAATAGGATCATCTAAAGATTCATCAATTATATCTTCAATCCGATTTTTCGCATTTATGATGATTTCCTCTTGAGCTTTTATCAGGTCTCTTTCTTCGTAAGATTCTGCCTCAGCAATCTTTCTAAAATCAATCTCTTGACTGGAGTAGTCAACTATATCTCCTCGTTCCGTTCTGACCTCATCTCTTAGTGGAATGAATTTAGAATCACTTAAACTGGTATCATGCCCACATGCTGCTTGATCATTATAAGCCCCCGTGGGCTTGATTATAGTGTATCCCTTAGTTAAGTCTGGAAGGTCTAAGTCTGGCCATTTTTTTCTATCCTCACCATACTTTCTAGTCATGGAAAACGCTTCTGATGCAGAATAATTACCCGAACTACAAAAAGCATTTGTTTGAAATCTTTGAGTAATGGTCTGCCCTTTCTTTAAGAAACCACCTTTCGAAAATCCAAATTCATCTTTTTCAATGTTTAGATTTAAATCTGAGCTCCTTAACTGAGTGCCTTTAGCCATTCCAGACGGAGAATATGAGCATTCATAAAGAGTCCCGTCATAAGTAGTTCCAACTGGTTCACCTTCAGAGTTATAGAATTGCAGACACAATCTACCTTCAAGCTTTACGTTATATGGCGTGTTGTTAGAAACAGTGAGCACACCTCTCTTATTATAACTGTCTCTATTAAGTGCCCCCGAAAGCGAAATTTCTATTCCATCTATGAATTCTTGATACATTGAGTCTTCTTTTTTAGTAATTTTCTGTTCTAATCGGCTCACTAAATTAAATAACTCTGTTTCTGCTTGTGTGATTATATTTTCTTGTTTAGTAATTGACAGATTAAGAGCATCCCTATTGGAAAGAGAAGCAGTAGACGCCTCATCATACTTTCTTTGAATTAGATCACATGACCCGTCTTGATCTGTTACACCCGCACTCTTTTGTTCCAATAAATTTGTACTTAAGAGTGCTTCAGTCTTTTGCAATCCATTATTAATATTTGCTGTGGCATTCTTGCAAATTTCCCTAATTATCAATGTGCTTGAATCAAGATTAGATTCTACTGTCTTGAGATATATATTAATTAAGAAGTCTTCAAAGGAATTTGCTTCTATAAAAATAACCTCTTTTGCTGCGCTAGGTTTAGGAGATCCATCACCTTTTACAAGAAAAACATCGCCCTCAATTTTAACCGGCCCGCATCCACTTAAAAGAGCAATTGCTATTGGAATAATAAAAAACTTTTTCATAAGAAAACTCCTATTACTTTAAGAGTATATAACTTAAATCTTTAAAGATGAAAAATCTAACTAGTAAAAATCGATCTCAAAACCTTCAATCAATCCCCTTGGATCTGAGGAAGACTCTGTCTTATTNGTNGCNTTATCAAANGTNACAACTTGCATATTNCCATAGTTTGAGATTTCTTGAAGATTATGGCCTTTCATTTGNAGATCTTCTTTGACGTCATTTGTGAAAGCATCTTTTTCATGCCTAATCACATCGGGCAGAAATTGATGATGAAATCTTTTTGAAGCAGTCATGCTCTGAGCATCGCCACCATTAAAGTAGTCGATAATAGACAACAAAACCATGGTGATAATTCTTGAGCCACCGGGAGTNCCNAAGATAGCAACNCCNCTATCAGACTCAATAAATGTTGGCGTCATGCTTGATAACATTCTCTTGTTTGGNTCTATGGAGTTTTGTTCNCCNTGGACCAATCCGTATCTATTCGGCGTAAAAGGTTTTGCTGAAAAATCATCCATTTCATTATTTAGAATCATGCCAGAGCTTGGCAGCATATACCCAGACCCAAACCATGTATTGATGGTTTGCGTCACAGCNGCTCTGTTTCCATTTTTATCCAGTACAGAAAAATGAGAAGTATGAGCGCCCTCATTCAATGCAAACTTACCATCGATATCATCGTCCTCATGAATAGGTGTTGCTTGATCGAGATTGATTGATTGTGCCAATTCTTTTGCATGCTCCATNCTTATNAGCTTGTCGATTGGAACATCTACAAAATCTGGATCGCCCAAATTAAAAGCCCTATCCCTATAAGCCCTCCTCATTGATTCAGTGATGAGATGTGCTCTTTTGGCAGAATCCATTCCCATAAAGTCAAACTGGCTTATTATATTTAGTATTGTGGCTATTGTGGTTCCACCAGAAGATGGCGGTGGAGCCATTGTTAGTTTTGCCCCCAAAAAACTTATGTTAATGGGCGCTCTTTCGGTCACAGCATAAGATTTAAAATCATCCAAATGCCAAATCGAACCGTCTTGATTGGATTCTTCAACCATTTTCTGAGTAAAAAAACTATCATAAAAACCCGTGTGCCCAGAAGAAGCTAGAACTTCTAAGGTCTTTGCAAGCTCTGGTTGTCGAACGATTTGGCCNACAACGGGAGGTTTCCCANCTGGCATAAATATTTCCTTGAACTTTGGTGACAAAGTTCTGGATTTTTCCGCAACAAGCAGAGCGGTAATAAGTCGTTCATAGGCAGGAAAACCATCACGCGCCAATCGGATTGCAGGCTGGAGCAGTTTATAAAGAGGCATGGTTCCATAATCTAAAGACACATGATGAAGGGCTGCTGGAAGACCCGGTATGCCTGATGCCAATGGTCCATCAAGAGAAGCGCTTCTCATCACATTGCCATCATTATCCAAATACATATCTCTGTTTGCATTTGATGGTGCTTTTTCTCTTGCGTCAACAAATACGTCTTCCATTGATGAGCTATCATGTAAGAGAAAGAATCCCCCTCCTCCCAATCCAGAACTATATGGCTCAACGACTGAAAGTGTGGCACTGATTGCAACTGCTGCATCAAATGCATTGCCTCCTTGTGAAAGAATTTCATACCCTACTTTGGTGGCCAGCGGATGGGCACTGGCAACGCCTGGTTTATTGATTTCCTCAGCATACAAAATCGTATTTGGAAGAAGGATCAGAAAAGATATTACAAGAATTCTTAGGGTCTTTAACATTGCCCTATCTTACACTTTCCAGTAATTTTTCTTAATCTTTTCATGAGCTGGAATTTATCTAATATAAAAACATGAATCACGTACTTTAGGAAATGATCCTTTGACTAGAGTGATACATGTTGTGAGAATTGAAGAATGAAAAATTTCTTATTTTTGTGGATTGCTTTATTTTTCTCCATGGGTTCTATATCGGAAGAAATAAACCCTGATATTAAAAACATTGATCAGCCAAATACCGTTTTATTCGTTGGCAATAGTTACCTTTACTACAACAACAGTTTGCATAATCACTTTAAAAGAATGGTTGAAGAGCACATTCAAGGCTTTAATGGGGGCGATTCAGTAAAATCCTCGACCATTGGAGGATCAAGATTGAAACATCATGATGTTTCAAGGCTCATTTCACCTCAAGCCATCAGTAAAATAGAGAAATTTGATCTCATTATTCTTCAGGGTGGAAGCAGTGAAACATTGTCTAAAAAAAATAGAAAAGAATTTGCTTACCACGCTAAAAGACACATTGACTCAGTTAAAGAAAATGACTCTGAAGCTGCACTGTATATGACACATGCTTATGCTGATCATTATCGTCGATACGAGCCCAATCAAATAGAGATCATCAGAAAAGCCTATACAGAAGTGGGTAATGAAAATGGTGTTTTGGTGATACCGGTTGGTCTGGCATTTGATCTGGCCTATCAAAAAAGACCAAACATTAAATTACATGATGATGATGGAACACACCCTGGCTTACTTGGCACTTATTTAGCTGCTTGCACCGTATTTGCAAGCATCTATGATCAATCCCCAATTGGAATGAAATATGATTACTTTGGCTCAATTAATGAATTGGATAAGCTTTTTCTTCAAGAGATTGCCCATGAAGTCACATCGACCTACTTCAATAAAACACTCAAATAACTAAGACTCATAATTAAATTCGGTCAAAAATTTAATGAAGTCATTGGCAGGAATTGATAGAGGAGCATTTTTTAGAAACATCAATGTGATGTGAAAATTTAAGCTCGATTCCAAAGGCTTGATTTGAATATTATCTGAACGACATGCTTGTGCTGTGTACTCATCTAAAATCGTGTATCCAAATCCGTTATTTACGAGTGATGCCGCCATTTGGTAATTGTCAGAGGTAACGCTTGAGCCAATATTGATTTTTTTCCTATCAATATATTTTTCCAGCTTTCGACCAATTGGACTGTTCTGGCTTAATTTGATGAAAGGCAATTTTCTAAGGATTTTAGGGTCAAGATTTTTTGGTTCGAGAACAACGAAATTGCCTTTCCTTAAATTCATAATCCCAATTTCTTCATCCTCTGATTGATCCTGAGCAATGGCCAAGTCAAGCGATGTGTCTTTGATATTGTTTCTAAGATAAGAGTAATGAAGAGTAGAAATCTCAAAATTGACATTTGGGTTATGTTTTTTAAACTCTGCTATGGCATTCGGCAGATACTCAATGCCTAGCGATGGCGTGCATGAAACCCTCACTCTGTCGACAGGAAACTCCATTAACCGTTCAGAAACCTGGTTGATATCGGTCAATACCTCATCCATCATGCCAGTGTGTTTAAAAAGTATCCTTGCTTCAGGGGTTGGGACCAGCTTCATCTTAATTCTCTCAAATAGGCGGAAACCCAGCTGCTGCTCTGCATGTGCCAAAACCTTACTGACAGAAGGCTGAGAAACATTCAGTAATTTTGCGGCTGCAGTCACAGAGCCATTCCTGTATACGCTGTTAAAAACCTCTATATGTCTTACTCTCATAATCGCAATTATAGTTTTTATCTATAATATAGTATAACTCAAAGTTATATTCTGCCAACAAAGATGAATAACTTACCTCAGTAGTGACTGAAATGGACTGTGATATAGTCAAATTACTACTTATTTTATTAATCCCTGGGGGGAACACATATGTTTGAGAAAGCATTAAAACTGCTGACTGTGTCAGCATTTATAGTATTTCCAATATCAACCATTGCTCAAGAGGATTCTGTTTCATCTGAAATCGAAGAGATTACAGTCACGGGATCTCAAATCAAAGGGGCAAAAATTACAGGTGCATTACCGGTATCTGTTCTTGATTTTCAAGACGTGGAGGCACTCGGTGTCGATTCTGGCGATGAATTGCTAGAGAATGTTGTTGAAAATGGGATGAACTTCTTTAACGAGGCTGAGAATGCTTCTGGTGGAGTCAACTCATCTCGNGGTGATGTTGGTGCATACAATCTTAGAAACATGGGTGTTGGTAATACGCTCACTCTTCTCAATGGAAGAAGAATGGTCAATTCACCTGGATACCAAACAGAATTATTGGGTGGTGATTATGTCCCAACAGTATCGACCAACTCAAACTTGGTTCCTGTTTGGGGTCTTGATCGACTTGAGATACTTAGAGATGGTGCATCAGCAATTTATGGTGCAGATGCAGTATCCGGAGTTGTTAACAATGTTCTTCAAACCGATTACGAAGGTTTTCAGTTCAGAACGAAACTCGGTTGGTATGATCATTTCGATGCTGAAGATGTGACTTTCACTGCTAAGTGGGGCAAGAGCTTCAACAATGACAGAGGAAATATCAGTGTTTTTGTTGATCATTATGATCGCGACAGCATCAATTCATCAGAAGATCCAAGATGGGGCAATGGAGATCATAGAATGTGGACCACTTGTGANCTNCCTGACGGAGTAGNATCTGACGAAGGAAGATGTTTAGAAGACGGCAATCCTTGGTCCAATAATTCATCGTTTAGAAACAACAGCGCCAACAGCCTCTATGGCCAATTTGATATGGTTACGTCCAAAGAGCATGGNAGNNGNAANCCACTCAATCATGTTTTNACTGATAGCAATGGTGAATTTGAANTCTTTCCNTTGGGAGACCCAAGATGCAGCAATAGATCGAGTCAAGGTGGTCAAGTTTTTGATACCGGTTATGGAACGTGTATTGCTCAAGATGGAAACGGTACAGAGAGATATAACCTATGGGGAAATACAGATGTTCGATCTGATATGCAGCGAACCAATGTATTTATGTATATCAATAATGAACTCAATAATGGTCTCGAATCTTTTACAGAGATTGGATTTTATAAGTCTGACTCATTTTTGATCCGCCACCCATCGTATGCATTCAGCTCTGTTAAGCACAGAGTGGGTCCGGATAACTACTGGTTGAATCAGATGTCCTTTACGGATGATTCAGGCAATACTCTTGACTTCAAAGGATATCAACTCTATATCGATAACTATCGATATGCTGAAAGAATGAGGCATGTCAATGTTGACAAAACTACATATCGATTGCTTCAAGGATTNAGAGGAGAAGTTGATGATTGGGATTGGGAAGCAGCATTGCTTTATTCAAAAGCACAATCCGATGATATAACAAGCAACAGAGTTTCAAACACCCTTTTGAAGGAAGCATTAAATGACTCAACTTCAGCTGCTTATAACCCATTCAGTGCAGGGGTTGACAGTAATATCGAAAGAATCCTTGTTGATGTTTATAGAAAAGGATCGAGCTCATTAGCAATGATGGACTTTAAAGCATCAAATGCCGACTTCATGGAATTATCTGCTGGGTCTGTGGGAGTGATGATTGGTGTGGAAATCAGAAGAGAAGAAATCGTTGATGATCGTGATCCTAGACTGGATGGAACGATTCAATATGTTGACTATGAAAACGATGTTTATCCTGAAATTGGGGATGTGGTCAACTCAAGCCCGACTGGGGATGTTTCAGGTGAGAGAAATACTTTATCTCTCTTCACTGAGGCACAAATACCTCTCGCTGAAAACGTCAATGCTCAGATTGCTTTGCGATATGAAAATATGTCTGATGTGGAAGATTCTCTGGTCAGTAAATTGGCGATTGGTTGGGAAATCTCAGATTCTGTCCTATTCAGAGCTTCTGCCTCAACTTCATTTAGAGCGCCAAATATTGTTCAAATCAATGAAAAAATTGTGGTTAGATCTGGCACGCGTTATGACTATGCAATGGTTCGATTGGAACAATTGGCAGGATTGGGTGCGGATGATCTTGATTCAAGATCAGGCCAACAACGTCAAGCCACAGGAGCCGAAGGACTTCTTCCTGAAGAGTCAGATAACTATTCAGTAGGCTTTGTCATTACACCCGAAGCAGTTGATGGGTTGACGATAACTGCTGACTATTGGTCGATTGAAAAAGAAAATACAATCGGATTATTTGGACGACAAAATCACTCGGTGCAAGATATGTTACTGAGAGTCGCCAATGGAACCAATAATTGCGATACTTTTTCTGGACACAGTGCTATGAATAGATCTGCGCCAGATGAAGATCAAATTGCTGCTGCCAATGCTGCAGGTTTATGTCCATTCGGTAATGTGAATTATGTCTCGGATAACTACCTCAACCTAGCAACAAGAACGATTGAAGGTTTTGATGTCGGTGTTTATTACAATTTCGACACCGATGTTGGTGATTTTAGTGTTCGCTATATTGGTAGCTTCATTGATACCTTCGATCAAGAACCTGGCGGGGTTTTTGCTGACATGGTAGCGAAAAAAGCAGCCGGTGAAATACCTGCAGATATTCCATTAGGTGGTTTTGGGGATCTCCTTCTCATGGATGGCAACTATGACAATAAGCACACTGTTCGTGTCTCATACCGTAATGGACCATTTGGAGCAAACCTAACCGCTTTGAGAAAAGGTGAATTCTATCAAAGCAGCTTGACCAGACCCGATGGTACAAAGTTTATGATTGACTCAATGACAACCATGGATTTGAGCTTTGATTATAGATTTGATCTTGCTGGATATAGCTCTAAGATTCGTCTGGCTATTAAGAATGTTGCAGACGAACGTGCGCCACTAGCAGACCGATATTACGGTTATTTTGCTGATGCACACCAAGACTATGGTAGAAACTTTTACTTAGATATGAATGTTAAGTTCTAAGCTTATAGAGCAATAGAAAAAGGGGGCTTTGTGCTCCCTTTTTTTTAGATATTCGTTAGACTAAACACAGATGATAATCAGGCTGGTAAATAGAACAATTTCTTCATTGATATTAATAACAACAATATCATTTGCGAATATTGTTCATTCGCAAACTTCATACATTGATTATCAATCACCATTTCATCCAACGATCAGTGAAGGTGCAATGGTTGCTTCTCAAAATCATTTGTCTTCAGAAATTGGCATTGAAATTATTAAGAAAGGTGGGAATGCAGTTGATGCGGCAGTGGCTGTTGGTTTTTCTCTTGCCGTGACCTTGCCTAGAGCTGGGAACCTTGGAGGCGGAGGATTCATGCTGATATACATGAAAGATCGGGATGAGATTCTTGCAATTGACTATCGCAGTCAATCTCCTGAGGGATTAACAACCGATCAGATTTTTGGTGTAAATCTTCCCGATGAATACAAAAAGGCCAATAGAGATATTGTTCGATATGGTTATAAAGCTTCAACAGTTCCTGGCACGGTATCAGGGTTAATTCTTGCTCATTCCCAGTTCGGTAAACTGCCACTTGATGTAGTCATGAGGCCAGCAATTGAGCAAGCAAGGGAAGGAGTCAATGTAAGCTATGATCTTGAACAGGCAATTGCTAGTGCTCCACAGTTATCATTGGATGCTGAATCAAAACGAATCTATTTTCACGAAGGAAAACCACTGAAAAGGGGCGAGGTTATGAAAAGACCCGATCTTGCCAATACCATGAATCAAATATCCATGAATGGACTTAAAGGTTTTTATGATGGTGAAGTAGCTGAAAAGATTGCCTCTTCAATGGCTACAAATGGTGGTGAGATTACAACCGATGATCTGAAAAAATATCGAGCCAGATTCACACAGCCAATCGGTGTAAATTATCGTGGCAATAAAGTCTATACTCATGGTCCACCTTCGGGTGGTGGGATTGTTTTGCTAACTGCGCTTAAGGTCCTGGAATATTTTGATCTGGGAAAGATTGGCAGTAACTCTGCCACGTCTTATCATTTAATCGCCGAAGCATTGAGAAGAGGTCATAATAATCGATCACATCATGTGGGTGATCCCTCTTTTTATAGTGTTCCTTATGATCAATTGATGTCTAACAAAAGAATTAAATCTTTCGCAAAGAGCATTAGTCTTAAAGAAGCATCCCTTGCTAAGGAGGTCATGCCCTTAAGCGTTCTTCAAGAATCAAAAAACACAACGCACTACTCCATTATCGATAGTGAGGGCAATGCCGTCTCAAATACCTATACTTTGGGATATTCTTTTGGTTCAGGCGTAACCATTCCTGGAACAGGAATACTCATGAATAATCAAATGAATAATTTTGCATATCAATATGGAAATNANTCCATNAAAGGGAGAGCAGCTAGTCCTGGCAATAAGTATGCACCCGGCAAGAGACCAATGAGCACAATGGCACCAACCATTGTTTTT
>NZHF01000062.1 GCA_002691305.1 Gammaproteobacteria bacterium
GGACTGAAAAGGATCAACCATATCAATCAATTGTTGTGGTGAAGTTTCTGTATCTAGACAGATTTCATTGATTCCCTTACTAAGCATTAGGTCTCCATCAGACCAAACATTGGTTCTTCCAAGATAAAAAATTGCAATCATCTCAGCTGACCAATCCCCAAAACCCCAGAGACTTTTAATCAGTTTCTTGTAATCATCGTAAGATAATTGTTCTAGTTTCTTCAATGAGATCAAACCATCATTGATAGCCTTTTTTGCACCCATTATTGATTTTATTTTATTTTGAGAAAGACCATCATTTCTTAAAGATGATTTATTTTTCTCATCGAAATAATCAATGAGATCAAAGCCCTTGCTTGCTGCTGAAGCCTTTACTTTTTTCCATATGCTCTTCGCTGCTTTGTAAGAGACCTGCTGTTCAACGACCGTTTGAGCTAAGCATTCAAATACATCAATTGTCTTGTCTACATTGATCTCTATTATTCCGTTATTCGAAACAATCTGACTCAATGCAGGACAATAATCATTCCCTACTTTTAACAGATGATTATGTGCTTTCTTATTCATATCTTAAATGCCCACTATTGAGAATAAATATCATTTATTTAGATCAATATTAGTTCGAAAGTATAATGTAAAAGAGATTATAAGTATTAGATGAAATCAGCAAAAGTAATAATAATAGGAGCAGGTCCGGTTGGGACATTCGCAGCCTATTGTCTTGCAGAATATGGTATTGAGACACTAGTGCTTGAGTCGGAATCTACCTGTGAGACAGACATGAGGGCCTCCACTTTTCATCCTTCAACCTTAAAATATTTAGATAATCTTAATCTTGCAGATGAGCTTATCGAGAAGGGGTTAAAAGCTCCGATATTTCAATATAGGATTAGATCAACTGATGAAGTATTGGAATTTAACCTTCAAGAGCTCGACGATGTTTTGGATTTTCCATTTAGGCTTCAGTGCGAGCAGTATAAATTTGCACGCATGCTCGCTGGAAAATTAGACCGTCATAGGCATTCTTCGGTTTTGTTTAATCGAAAGCTAATCAATTTCTCAGAAGGAAACAATAAGGTAACTCTTGACGTGGATCATCATGGTACTAGTGAGCAGTATCAATGCGACTATTTGATCGGAGCTGATGGTGCAAACAGCATCGTTAGAAGAAATCTTGGAATTGAATTCTCTGGATTCACCTACGAGGAAAAGTTTTTTACTTTAAGCACACAAAAACCTCTTGAGAATTATTTCTCGAATTTATCCTATGTCAATTATGTTTCTGATCCTGAAGAATGGTTTGTCCTTCTCAAGGCCCCAAGTGCATGGAGAATTCTTGTTCCTGTGCCTCAAACACTGGATGACAAAGCAATCAAATCAAATGACTACGTCAGTGATATTTTCACAAGAGTTTTAAATTCATGCGATCCAATTGAAACAATACATAGGACAATTTACAGAGTCCATCAGAGAGTGGTTAATAAAATGCGTTATGGCAGAATCATGCTTGCCGGAGACTCGGCTCATCTTAATAACCCGTTGGGGGGATTTGGAATGAATGGCGGATTGCATGATGCTTGGAATCTAGCAGAGAAATTAGATGGAATCATCAATCAAAAAAACGATGAGGATTTGCTTAATTTATATGATCGACAAAGAAGAACAGTAATGAATGATTTCATACAAAAACAAACAATAAGAAATAAAAAGATGATTGAGGAAACAGGAGATGCTAACTATTCATCAGAATGGATGAGAATGAGGAATCTCCATGAAAATGAAAATGAACGGCGGGATTACATGTTAAGGCAAAGCATGACACAAAGCTTAATCAATGAGGCAGCAATAAAATGACCGATATACTGGGGTGGAGAGCATTGTTTGGTGTATTGGGTCCTTCTACTAATACTGTAGTACAGCCTGAATTTGATCTTATGAGACCTGAGGGTGTTACGAATCACTACAGTCGAATATTGACACCAGACGCAAATGCAGTGAGCAATGATACATTTATGAATGCAACATTGGTAATAGCTGAGAATGTCTTGGATGCTGTTGACAGTGTTATGACTTGCTCTCCTAATTATCTTGTTATGGGAATGTCAGCAATCACATTCTATGGTGGAATCAAAGGAGCTGAAAAATTTAAGAAAGATGTTAAAGANAGGTCTGGTTTATCAGTAAGTATTGGCTCAGAGTCAACTGCGAAGGCATTAAATGCATTTGGTAATATAAAGAATGTAGCTTTCTTTTCACCGTATTTTCCAGCTGCNAATGAACAGGTAAGCATATACCTTGAGGAATCTGGGTTTTCTGTAAAAAATGATCTATGTTTGCAATGCAAAAGCTGGACAGACATCGCTAAAGTTGACAAAAAAGTTATGTTATCAAGTCTACAAAAACTCGATGACGATAACATCGATGCTCTGATTCAAGTTGGTACAAATCTTCCTATGGCTTCTTTTGCAGAGGAATTTGAGAAGTCGTTTCAAAAGCCAATCATTCCAATTAATACGGCCACCTATTGGGATGCTCTTAGACAGAACGATATCCCAGATAAAGTTAAAGGGTTTGGAAAGTTGCTTTCTGAATATTGATTGCAATGGATAAACTGAACGAATTCAAGCTAGGTTACAAAGCCCTTATTGGTGCCATGATAGGTGCTGGATGCGGATTAGCATCAATTAGTTTTTATACACATAGTGTTTTCGTTACAGCGATATCACAAGATACAGATTGGTCAAGAGGCCAAATCCAAATGGGCGTTAGTATCATGATTTTAATGGCCATTGTTACAGCACCAATTGTCGGATCCCTCGTGGATCGATTCGGGGCAAGAATCGTGGCGCTCNTGTCGATACCTCTNTATGGATTATCAATGTCATCATTTGCCCTCATTGGGGATGATATCAATCACTATTATGTCGTCTGGACTATCATGTCGATTATTGCTGCAGGCACACTGCCGGTCACTTGGACTAGGGTTGTTAATCAGTGGTTTGATAATTCCAGAGGAATAGCGCTNGGTTTAACACTTGCAGGAACCGGTATTGCCGCTACATTTGGACCAACTTATGTNACNTCATTAATCCAAGATTTTGGATGGAAAAAAGCATATCTTTTTCTTGCATTGACCATATCATTTCTTTCCATGCCTGCAGTCTTTTTCTTGTTCAAGGAGCCAGTAACAAGGAACACCAATTGTGAAAACAATACAGTNAAAAAACAACTAGGAGTCACATTTAGAAATGCACTCCAAGGTCATCAATTTTGGTTTATGGGTGTTGCTCTAATTTTTGCTGCAGGAGGCATATCTGGTTTGATCACAAATTCCGTTCCCATGTTGATTGATAAAGGATTCACTCTTTCTGAAGCAGCAAGTTATGCAGGACTGATTGGCGTTAGTGTCATAGTGGGAAGNTTGGTTGTTGGATTCTTATTGGATTACTTTTGGGCACCGATGATTGCTGCAATATTTCTGTCCTCACCTTTGATTGCTGCAATAATTCTTGTCGGTAATTCGGACTCTAACCTTATTATTTCTCTATCAATGATCATTATTGGGTTGGCTGCTGGTGCTGAACTGGATCTTCTTGCATTCCTAGCTAGTCGATATTTTGGCCTTAAAGAATATGGAAAACTATATGGTTCACTTTATGTATTCTTCTCAATAGGTGCTGGCTTGGCACCCGCTTTATTCGGTCGATATTTTGATATAAATGGCGACTATGACTTACTTTTGTATTTGGTAATTATNGCTTCAATTATTAGCGGTCTATTAATGCTAAGGCTCGGCCCTTATCCATCTTCAGAAAACACCGAGAAGAATGTTTGAGAATCTAATTTTATAGATGTCCATTATTGAGACAAAGCATCGTTTAGCCTTGTTGGTTCAATATTGAAGAGATAACCTAACTTTATTATTCATATTTCAAGGGGAATGTACTAATGATTAAAACCAAACAACTTGCTGGTTTACTCACCACTAAACTGGCTCTTATAATCTTACTGTCGGCACCGTCCCAACCTGTCTTTGCACAAGACGGAGCTGCGTTAGAAGAATTGGTTGTGACAGCCAGGAAAAGGGAAGAAAATGTTCTCGAAGTACCTCTGTCCATTACTGCTCTAACTGCAGATAATATTGAAGCAAAGGGTATCGGTGAATTTAAAGATATGATTGCCTTTACGCCAGGATTTCATTTTGCTGAACATTCAGTAGGAAGAGCTGATAGGTCCAATAGGATCCTCGTCATTCGAGGAATGCATATCAGCCAAGAAAATGATCATCAACAAGCTGCAACTGTATTTGTTGATGGAGCGCCAATGCACGGTAGTGTGATTGCAGGTCTCGAAGATGCAGAAAGAATCGAAGTAGTTAGAGGGCCGCAAAGTGCTTACTTTGGTCGAGCCACATTGTCCGGTGCGGTTAACTTCGTTACCAAAACTCCTGGTCAAGAATCAAAAGGTAAAGTTGTTGCTGAATTTGGCAAATATGGAACAAGAAATCTAGGAGCATCCTTTGAAGGTCCCTTGAGCGATACAGTCTCATACAGAGTCGCACTAAGCTCTCAGGATACAGATGGACAATACAAAGCTGCCAATGATCCATCATTAACCTTAGGCGAAAGATCAACAACAAGTTTTGCCGGTACGCTTTATTTTGAACCGAATGATCGTTTTAATGCAAAAGTGAGATTCCATACTTGGGAGGATGACGATGGTCCCGGAGCAGCATTCGGNTACGGTGTAAATAATGGAGAAGAGTTATTTGATTGCAATCTACCGAACTCCACTCTTGCAGTAAGAAGCGGTGGAGGAAATTGGTTCTGTGGCGTGGCTCCATTCCCAACAGCACAATACATCCAATACGATGCCGTAATGAGTCAACAAAAACAGGATTTATTGAATGGAGTTGCTACACCTGGACTCACAATNGATACGATCACAGATAGTCCATTCCTTGATGGATTTGGCTTTGCTAGAGAAGCTGATCAACTCAGTATCAATATGAATTATGAAATGGAAAGTGGCATTACAGTCACTTCAATTATTTCTTCAAATGAAAATCGCTGGATGGCATTGGATGATCTGGATAGAAGAGCAACTGCTGATTTAGGTATTAGAAATGTTTCTCTTTTAAATGGAAGAGATCTAGAAGACTCAAGCGTAGAGGTCAGATTCACTTCACCACAGGACCAAAGATTGAGATGGATGGTTGGAGTCAGTAAATTTAGTTTTGAAGGAAAGAGGACCAGCGGATTCAATATATTTGGAACCGTTCGTTCGTTGAGTCTTGGAAATGTTTTTGACATTGAAACAACAGGTATATTTGCTGCACTTGAGTATGACCTTACAGATCAACTGACACTTAATGTCGAAGGAAGAAGACAGAAAGACGAAGTTGAAGAGGCCAGATCCAGTGGGGCCGAGTTTGTTACAGGAACATTCAATAGCACCACTCCAAGAATAGCTCTTGATTACAAGGTTAATGATGATGTCACTGTCTATGCCAGTTATGGAGAAGGCACTAGACCAGGCGGATTTAATGTAAACCTATTCAATCAGCCACAAAATGTACTCGATTCTCTTGCACAAGTTGGTCTCTTTAAGGAGATTGAAGAAGAAGAACTGGAGATGTCTGAAATTGGAATCAAGGCCTCATTAATGGATGGTGATGCTTGGGTTCAGGCTGCAATTTATCAAGGTGACTGGAGCGCTCAACAAGCTGCCGGTGCATTTGTTGGTAATGTCTTCTATGGCGGAACAGCGACAGGAGGCGACATTGATCTATCTGGATTTGAATTGGAAGGTCTTTGGAGAGTGTCTGACAATTTCACTCTAGAAGCTACATTAAGCAATAATGCTTCAGACATTAAGGTCCTCTCAGATTGTGCAGATTGTGCAGTGCTCACAGGCAATTCTGACATCAGTGGCTTAGGCAAACAAAAGCAAAGAAACCCAAGGACACAGCATTCACTTTCAGGAACTCTGACTGGGCAATTTTCCAGCGGGCCTGATTGGTATCTTAGAGGCGATCTCATTCATACTGGAAGCAGTTATGCAACGGATGCAAATATTCTAGAGACAGGCTCTAGCAGCAGAGTTAACATGAGATTTGGTATCATCAGAGATAATCTCAAAGTTGAACTAATAGGTGAAAATTTAACAAATGACAAGACATTCACCAATTATCAGTTCTTGATTGACTTTGCATGGTTACCTCCAGGTGTGAATCGTGTAGCCACTGCCGGTCTTCCAGACAAGCGTTACGTTGGTTTGAAAGCTACCTATAGCTTCTAAAGGACAATAATACGATTTCCAATATCGTTAATTTGCTCACCCCCATCACTTGTGATGAGGGTGAGATCCTCCAAGTGAGCAGTACCGCCAATACCTGTATTAAGAACAGGTAAGTCAACACTGATAATCATATTTTCTTGAAGAATTAGATCGTCTTTTTGCCAAAAGGATCCTGCTCCATTTTTTCCAGGTTCATCGGTATGAGTCAATCCGATACTATGAGGTGTCAAAGCCACACTGTAAGTAAACCCTGATTTCTTCATTGCATCTCTACCAATTTTTCTTACCTCTGAATATTTCAGTCCAGGTCTAAGTTTCTCTCGAACTGCATCCCACCCTAGAGATATGGCATCGGTTGCATTTTTCATGGATTTTGATGGTTCACCGATAAAAACTGTCCTTCCAAAATCACCATTGTAATGAAAGCCATGACTGACAGCATCAATAGCAAAACAATCGCCATCTCTAAGAGATTTATTAAACACTTCAGAATTTACAGTATCAATTTGAAGCAAGCTTGGTACGTTTCCTCTTTTTGAGCATTCGCTGAAGAATAGGGCTTTGAGGTCTTGATGTGTTGCACCGTTTCTAATTTGTTTGATGGCTGCAATTGAAGCATCGGCATTGTTCTGCGCGCTGATGCGCATCAACTCAATTTCTCTCTCCGACTTAATTATCTTGATCTTTCTAAGGGCATGATCGCCATCGATTGTTATGGTATCAAGTCCAAGCTTTTTGATTGTTTGATCAATAACAGGATGATCTGTGCCAACGATGCCCTTATCAAGTTCAAGGTATTTCATTGCTTTCATTAAAGCCCAGTCATAATCTGCGCTTTCAGATATTGCATCTAATTTTTGACTCAAGACATTAAGTCTATTTTCTTCAATTTGACCTATTGGGTACCTACCCATACTTTGCCATGTATAAGCAGGTGAAGCATCAGGTTCATCGGTTTGAGAGACATTCAGTTTCCCATCAAGGCCAGTATTGTTCTTGTTCCATCCAGTGAAGAGGTAGTCTTTAGAATCAAGCTTAAAGTCACCATCGATAAAGCTGAAATAATAAATAAATTGATTCATCACAATGCACATTTTNTTATTCTCATCCTTGCTAAGGAGTGCAAAAGAGGTTGGTGACCCGTATCTCACTGCCAAATGATCATGGTAACCGGTAAAATAGAATATATTTTTGGGCAGGGATACAATCAAGCCATCCAACTTTTCTTCGTGGAGAACTCTGAATGCTTGGTTAAGATTCATGAGAGGCCCTTTTTTGACCAATTCGGCCGCTTTCATATGTTTAGCCAGCATATTGCTATCTTCAGCATGAGCAATTGTCTCTGTGCTTGTAAGTGATGCAAGCGCTCCACCCAATAAACTCGTTTTAAGGAGATCTCTTCTTTTCATTTAAAAACCTATTATTTTTTTTTACATTATCTCAAATTTAATTCTGTTTTATTTTAAATACTATTTGTGTCAATTTTGAGAAAAATACACCCTTGCTGTTGAAAAAAAATAACCATCTGACATTCTGTTTCTTATGAAATACCCTTATTCACCATTTCCATCCAGAGGAAAACTCACNTGGCCTAACAATAAAAGGTTGGCAATTNTAATTACGATTAATATGGAAACATGGGATCTTATTAAAGATACAGATGAGGCTTACTATGCTGGTGGTCCTTCAATACTTCCAGACCTTCTCCCTGGAAATGTCCCAGATTTCCCAAATTACATGTGGAGAGAATATGGGCAAAGGGTCGGTGTATGGAGACTGCTCGATGTCTTTGATGAATTAAGCGTGAAACCGGAGTGTACTGTAAATGCAAAAACATGTTTAGAGAGGCATGAGATGGTCAAAGCCGCAATGGACAGGAAACTGCAAATTATTCCACATAATTATGAGCAGGGTGAGCTGTTAACACAGTATTTTAATGATCCATTGAAAGAAGAAGAGGTGATCAAAAATACATTGGATGTTTACAAAGAGACCACAAGCTTAATTCCACAAGGTTGGCTTTCTTCATCACTTAGAGGGACAGAAAATACAGCTAATATTTTAGTGAAGAATGGAATTAGATTTTACTGTGATGCCATGAATGATGATCAACCATACATCATTGATACTGATTCTGGGCCTATAGTTTCTATCCCTTACAGCAATGAAATAAATGACTTTACACTTTTAACCAGACGAGGACATACCACTGACGAATTCCGAGACATACTGATTGAAGAAATGAATGTTTTGTATCAAGAGAGTAAAGCAACATCAAAAATCATGAATATAGGTCTCCACCCTCATGTCAGCGGAAGAGCATACCGTGTTAGAGCGATAAGAGAGTTTCTAGAAGCAGCNAAGGAGTTAGAAGGCATTTGGTGGGCAACTAGATCTCAGATTGCAGAAGAGTATTTAAAGCAGTCTGAGGAGCATATTTAAGTCAGGGTTTATTTGGTGAGTTAAAAGCATTNGCTTGTCTCTTAATGTGTAAATCAATCCTAGATGCTATTTCAGCGGATGAATCATTGAGGCTTGGGACAAATAACCGAATGGCTTCATCGATTTCATATGCCNTTGTTGAGTACCTGACCGTTAGTGCNCCTTTGATTTGTGAGTCACCATTGATTATAGGAACAGAAATTGCTGTTTGATCTGTAAACCTTCGAGTTCTAATGTTTACTGCATATCCATCTTCTTTCACTTTNTTTAGTTCTCTCTGGATAGTCATTTGATCGTATTCTTCCGAGTTCATATTTTCAGACGATAGGAGAGTATCAAGCAATAGTTGTCTTTTTTCAGATTGCATAAAAGCTAAAATACAGAAGCCAGAGGCGGTACCAAGTATTGGCATTGTGTATCCAATTGTAAATTGTTCAACTGCAAATGGACTCTCTAAATCGGTATTTTCTCTTACAACAATTGAAAGCCCAGATAGTGTNGCGAGTGTTGCAGGCCAATGAAATTTCTTAGTGAACTTCTCAAGGTATGNTCTGCTGATGTTTGCCATGTGATCTTCTTCGGTATAACCATCGCTCAGTGATCTAATTTTATCAGTCAATCTAAATCTCTTATCGGATTTATGTTGGTAAATGAATCCTTTTTTTACGAGCGTTTCCAGTATTCTATAGACAGTCGATCGTGGCACTTCCAATGCTTCAGAAACCTCTGAAGCACTTGCACTATCTCTCTTATTTAAGATAGTTAGAATATCCAATCCCCTGCTTAATGATCTAATCATTATGTATTTATCACCTTATATATGAATTAAGTCAATAATCATGTGCTTGTTATAATTACCTCTGTAATAATTGATTAATAAAAACTGCCCCGGTAGCTCAGCAGGATAGAGCGTCGGATTCCTAATCCGAAGGTCAGAGGTTCGAATCCTCTTCGGGGCACAAAATGAGATCTAAGATTGTTTAAAGTAGAAGGAATTAATGACCTACAAACCCTAGCCAATGTGGTTGATGGAAAGCTCTTATCCAGCAATGAATCATTTTCAGGAATAACCGTCGACTCAAGAGAGGTATCCGATGGTGCTGTATATATAGGGCTTCAAGGCGAGAGTTTTGATGGCAACTTATTCTGTGATGATGCGATTAACAATGGATGCATCGCAGTCATCACCAATGATGATCAATTGTTAGGAAGAAATATTCTAGTTGAAGATACTTATGACGCACTGCTCAAGATAGCCAATTACCATCATAAACAGATCAATCCCATGACAATTGCTATTACTGGAAGTAATGGCAAAACCACCGTTAAGGAAATGATTGGCAGGATCTTGGATGAAGAAAAAACGGTCATCACCAATAAGAATGAGAACAATGAATTCGGTATTCCTTACACGATTTTAAGATGCACGCCAAACACAAAGACTCTGATCTTAGAATGTGGCGCAAGGCATGATGGAGACTTTAAAAAAATAACAGAAAGCTTTACCTTTGATCAGCTCATCATTACCAATATCAACAACAGCCATGTAGGGAAATTTGGAAGCATAGATAACATCATTAGAACCAAATTAGAGCTCATTGGTGCTGTCAAGGAATCGGGTATTGTTATTGAAGCAGCCTTTAAAGATCTATCTGTAAACCGTGACCTCAATACCGATTCATTAAGCATTAACCTATACATCACTAATGATTCAAAGGAATTGGATTTAAAAAGAACCTGGCCTTATCTTGTTGAATCCGATCCAGATCAGGATAGAAAATATTCAATTACATTGGGGGCAGATAAGAATGGATTAAAAATTATTCACGAAACGGCTATTGAGCATAACTGTATAAATGCTGTCATAACTTCATTGGCTTTAGAACAAATTGGCAATGATATTAGCGAGTCGATGAAGCGCCTATCTGGATTTGAAAACCCTTTAAAGAATAGATTTCATATCCATGAGGTTGTTAATTATCTGATAATCGATGACACATACAATGCAAATCCAACATCCATGCAGTCAGCAATGAAAAACATAAATGATTGGAATGATGAGCGGGGTAGGATAGTTATACTTGGTGATATGTATGATCTTGGAAATCACTCAAGTGGAGAGCATAAAAAAGTGATTAATTATGCATTAGGAATGAAAAAGTTGAGGAAACTAATCTTAGTTGGAGATAAATTCAAAAATGAGATTAAAGAATTCAGTGAGCTGGAAAGAGAAAAAATTATATTAATTCAGAATAGGGTAGATGATTTTCCTCTTCTAGAGCTCACAAGAGATAGTTCCACAAAATCCAAAGGAGTTGTTCATAGATATTTCAAGTCAGATGGAGGCATAATCTTAATCAAAGGCTCTAGAGCGATGAAGATGGAGCGATTTACAGAATCTATAACCCAATATCTCTATTAACATCAATGACTTATAATCTTTGATCGCCAATAATCGAGTAGGGCATCAATTATTTCATAACAATCAATGTAATTTACTATAACTATATGATTTTTAGAAAGATATAGCGATTATTCACGAACTTATTGGATCTAAATCTTATGTTTTATTGATGATTGTTATGGATTGTGTTCAGA
>NZHF01000063.1 GCA_002691305.1 Gammaproteobacteria bacterium
AAAGAAGAAATAGAGAAACAGATTAAACGGCTCAAAAAACAAGCAAGAGATGCTGAAGTCTATAGAGAACATAAAGACAGAGAAAAAGAAATTGAAGGTGAAATCATTTATTGCAAAATCACTGACATCGACAGACAGTTAACAAAAAATGATTTGGATGCTAAGACTTTCAGAGAGACATACGATGATCGGCTCACAAGATTGAGGAAGATTGAAGCAGACATCGAGGAGCTCCGTATAAGAAATAATGAAGTCAATGAATCATTTAATTCAAAACAGAAAGACCATTTTGAGATTCAAGCAAACATCGCACGAATTGAACAATCCATAGAATATGAAAAAGAATTAGAATCTCAGAAATCAATCAATGCCCAAGAAATCAAGAAAGAACTTGACCGAATCAAAGCTGAATATTCAGCAGATCAGATAGAACTCGATAGAATCAATAACGAACTAGATTTACAAAATGAATCGAATGATGAAAACAGATTGGCATTTTCAAAACTAGAAAATGAACTCAGCAAAACATCCGATGAGTTAATCAAAGAAGAACATTTGAATGAACAATTAAAGACCGAGCTTAATGAATTAAGGACTACATATGAAAGCGAGTCGGTAAGAGTTAGTCTACTGGAGAAGCAGTCTAATGAACAAAATAGGCAAAAGGAGATCATCATCAGTGTCCATGAACTAAAAGATGGGTTTTATGGTTTAAAGTCTCTCTTAGAGGAATCTATAAATAATTTTAGTGCCGATGTTTCAAANAATATTAACAATCAGATCCAAGAATTAGAGAATAAAATCAATCGATTGTCGTCTGAATACTCAGATACAGAAATAAAAATATCGGAGAATGAGAAACAACTGTCTGAATCAATAAATATTACTTCCGAAACAAAAAAGATAATCGATACATTGGTCGAAAAAAAAGAAGCATCGGATGAAAAGAAAAAGGGGCTGGCTAATTTAAGAAATACACAGAATCAGAAACTAATGAACTACAGAGAGCGAACACAAGAATCAGAGCTAAAGACTGAATCATTAAAAACATCCCAGCATGGACTACAAACTGCTATAGCCCGCCTAGAAGTTCAGATCACACAGCTAAAATCTCGCTCACTGGAGTTGTCAGCTAAAGAAAATCCTCAGAAATCCATCAATGACGATCAAAAACTTGAATTGGAATCACTGCTTAATAAAAGTCTTGAAAGCGAAAAGACTCTTGAACATGAGCGAAAACAACAAGAAGAAATGCAATCGTTATTGAGAAATCAAGAAGTTGATCGAACAAACATCAATGCATCGGTTAATCAAGCCAGAGAAGATTTAGAAAAGTTTAAATTAAACCAGAAAGAATACGAGGTTAGAAAAGAATCCCTCAACGAACAGTTGGCCTCAATGGGACTTATATTTGAAGCTATCGAGGAAAATTCATCCAGTAAAGATATTACACTAGTCTCTCTATCAGCAGAGCTTGAAAAGATACTAAAGAAAATAGATCGACTCGGTGCCATTAATCTTGCTGCAGAGGCTGAGTTTAAGGAAGAAAGCAAACGAATGGAGAAACTCGATGAGCAATTTGACGATCTCAATAGAGCCCTTGAAACCCTAACCGGAGCGATCAAACAGATTGATGATGAATCAAAATCACGATTCAGTGAAACCTTTGAAAAAGTAAATGCAGGTTTATCAAAACATTTCCCAAGACTCTTTGATGGCGGAAAAGCTTATCTTGAGCTCGAAGACGATGATGCGTTAAATGGCGGTGTATTTGTAATGGCAAGACCGCCTGGGAAAAGAAACAGCAACATACATCTCCTCTCTGGTGGTGAAAAAGCTTTAACAGCTGTCGCTCTTTTATTTTCAATATTTGAATTAAATCCTGCTCCATTTTGCCTCCTGGATGAGGTTGATGCGCCATTGGATGATACTAACGTAAGTAGGTTCTGTGAGATCGTTAAAGAAATGAGCAGCAGCGTTCAGTTTGTTGTCATTACGCATAATAAGACAACAATGGAACTGACGAAGCAACTGATCGGAGTAACAATGAGTGAGCCCGGTGTATCTAGATTAGTATCGGTTGATCTTGATGAAGCTGTTGAACTGGCTGACCAAGCAGAAGCTACCTGATGGATACAGCGTGGATTGTACTGACCCTAATCTTCGCTATTCTCTTACTGATTCTTTTATTCAATAAGAAAGGCAAAGAAAAACCGAATCGTGAAATCAACTTTAATGAAAATATTGTCATCAATGAATTAAAGGAGAATGGGAATAATACGCCCAGTCTCCGAATGTCTTTTGCAACTAATGATGTAACCCTTAAAGAGGTCATCAATGTTTTTCAATCTTTTGGGCTTCTATTAAACAATAAGGGAATTTTTGAAAAAAAGATCAATGCTGAGTCAGTATATTATGTAGCCAATCTGAATGAACCCGGTTACTTCAAAGACGATCAGAACATAAAAGGTTTTACATTTTTTTATGTTGCTAAGAATCATATTTTCGATAGGCATGTTTCAGATCAAATGAATAAAGATTCAGAGTCAGTGCTTAAGCATTTTAATGGCGTTTACTTAGACAATCATTCAAAAGATTCCTGACGTTGAATCATGAGCAATATTGAAACAAAAATTAAGAATCTGATCGATGAAATAAACTTTCACAATACTCAGTACCATGGACTAGATGATCCTAAGATTTCTGACCGTGATTTTGATCTATTGGTAAAAGAGCTCGTGAAGCTAGAAAAGGATCATCCTCAACTCATTCAAGCTGAGTCTCCAACGCAGAGAGTAGGCTCTAAACCCATTGATCGTTTTACTCAAATTGATCATTTAAAGCCAATGCTATCGCTCGACAATGTTTTTTCACGAGATGAATTGCTTTCCTTTGAAAAACGCATCAAAGATAAATTGAATACAACTGATGACATAGAGTTTGTTGCTGAGCCAAAACTTGATGGTGTAGCAATTAACTTGGTTTATGAGTCGGGAACCCTTAAGTATGCGACCACAAGAGGCGATGGAATAACAGGCGAAGACGTCACCCATAATGTCCTTACGATTAAATCCATACCCATAAAATTAGATCCATTGAGAACTCCACAAATGATGGAAGTGCGTGGCGAAATCATTATTACAAAAAAAGATTTTGTGAAAATGAATCATCAAAATACAATGAATAATCTTAAGGTATTTGCCAATCCTAGAAATGCAGCAGCAGGCAGCATCAGACAACTTGATCCTAATGTTGCCAAGCAAAGGCCATTAAAGTTTTATGCTCACGGATATGGATTATTTTCAGATAAAAAAGAATTTTCTTCTCATCAAGATGTTATCAACTATCTTATCGGCTCAGGAATCATAGTGACCCCGCATTCAAAACTAGTAGTTGGGAGCTCAGAATGCATTACTTACTACGAAGAAATTAATAGATTAAGAGATTCACTCGATTTTGAGATCGATGGAGTGGTCTATAAGGTTAATAACCTTTCCTTTCAGGAGGAGCTTGGTTTCGTTTCAAAAGCACCAAGATGGGCAATTGCCCATAAATTTTCTTCCATTGAAGTGGAATCAACAATTATGAATGTGGATTTTCAAGTTGGAAGGACCGGCACAATAACTCCCGTCGCTAAACTAAAACCAATCAATGTTGGTGGCGTAATGGTTAGCAATGCCACATTACACAACATGGATGAAATCAAACGCAAAGACATAAGAATNGGTGATTTTGTTTCTGTAAGAAGGGCCGGTGATGTAATTCCAGAAATTGTGTCTGTAAATAAAAAGAAAAGAGATAAAAGTGTTAAAAAGATTGCTTTCCCTAAAACATGTCCATCATGTGGCGCTGAAATTATTCGAAAGGAAGGGGAGAGTGCAGTTAAGTGTTCAGGAGGCAATAGTTGTCCAGATCAAATCAAAGAAGGCATCAAGCATTTTGTATCTAGAAAAGCATTTGATATTGAAGGATTGGGTGAAAAAATAATCGATCAATTACTGAACTCAAACACGATCACTAATACTTCCGATCTATACAGTTTAGACACCGATACTCTAATGAATCTGGAAAGAATGGGGAGAAAATCTTCTGAGAACCTGATCTCATCAATCGAGGCTTCTAAAAATATTTCTTTTGCTCGATTTATATATGCTCAAGGCATCAAGGATGTAGGTCTTGCAACCTCCAATTCACTTGCAGGCAATTTTTCAACATTGGATGATCTTATAAATACAGATACTGACCAACTAACCAATATTCAAGACATTGGTCCTGTTGTCGCCGAGAGCATCTTGATGTTTCTTGAAAATGAAAAGAATCGAGAAAACATTGAGCTGCTGATTAAGGCAGGTATTAATATTGAGTATCAAACAAAGAGAGATAGTCAGATTCTTAAAAATAAAATCTTTGTACTCACTGGCTCACTGGCATCTATGACTCGATCGGATGCTCAGAGGATGATAGAGGATAATGGTGGCAAGGTCACTTCGTCCGTCTCTCAAAATACCAGTTATTTGGTGGCTGGTGAAAATCCTGGTTCAAAAATCAAAAAAGCATCAAATATAGGTGTTAACATCATCAGTGAAGACCAATTGGTAAACTTAATCAATGATGGCTAAAAACATAGAGAAACCCATTCAAGCTGAAATGCCCTTTGCGATAGTGCAAGGCGAACAACTGACTGAACTTCCCAAGGATCTATATATCCCACCCGTTGCATTACAGGTTTTTTTGGATGCCTTTGAGGGCCCCCTTGATCTTCTCTTGTATTTAATAAGAAAACAGAATCTTGATGTACTTGATATCCCTATTGCTGAAATCACAAAACAATACGTCGATTACATTAATCTAATGAAGGATCTTAAGCTGAGTTTGGCTGGAGAATATTTGCTCATGGCAGCCATGCTTGCCGAAATTAAATCTAAGATGCTGCTTCCAATTTTTGAAGAAATTGAAGAAGAGGACGATCCAAGAGCTGAACTAGTAAGAAGACTATTGGAATACGAGAGATATCGATCAGTTTCAGAAGAAATAGATCAATTAAATAGAGTTGAGAGAGACATATATCTCTCTGCTGCAGAAACTGGTAACTATCAAGAACCCGACATACTGCCTGATATAGAATTGCCTGATCTAGTCATTGCCTTCCAAGAAGTTCTAAAAAAAGCTGAAATGTTTTCGACGCTGCATTTCACTAAAGAACCTTTATCGGTTAAAGAAAGAATGTCAGAAATATTGGATAAAATTACTGGCAATGACTTTGTTAAGTTTGAAGACCTATTTGACCTTGATGAGGAGAGGATTGGGCTCGTAGTCACATTCCTTGCGATCCTAGAGTTAATGAAAGAACTGCTGATAGAAGTTGTTCAAGCACAAGATTTTGGAATCATTCATGTAAAGTTACTAGTAGATAAGGAGACCCATGATTAAAGTTAAAAACATTGTTGAGGCCCTGTTGTTATCCTCCGGAGAACCAATGTCTGCAGACAAACTGCACAAAATTATCAATTCTAAAACATCATGCACAAAAGCAGATGTTTTAGAATCAATCGATGAATTAAAGGACGATTATGAGACTAAAGAAATTGAAATATTTAAAGTTGCGAGCGGCTTCAGAATTCAAGCTAAATCATCTATCAACGATTTTTTGAATATTATCTATGCTGAAAAAACACCAAGATATTCAAGAGCTTTAATGGAAACTTTGTCGATCATAGTCTACAAACAACCGGTCACAAGAGGCGATATTGAATCCATTAGAGGTGTATCTGTCAGCAGCAGTATTATGCGAACATTGACCGATCGAAATTGGATTAAAATTGTTGGATACAGAGATGTTCCTGGTAAACCTGCTATGTTCTCGACTACGAACGAATTTCTTGATTACTTCGGCTTAGAAAAGCTGAGTGAATTGCCTGATCTCCCTGACATCAAAGAGCCACAGAATTTTAACCTAGACTTGGAACCAGAATCCCTAGATGAATCAACAACTGTCCCATCTGATCAGCTGAATTGATCCCTTACTGACAGTCGATGCTTTGACCGCTAATCGAACGACTATCATCAGACATTAACCATATATATTTTTCCATCAGGTCTTCAGGAGCTTTGGGCGTATTTTCATCTTCATAAGGGTAGGCTTGTTTCCTCATTCTTGTCCTTGTGGCTCCAGGATTAATGCAATTGAATCGTATTGAAGTCTCNCCNTCATGCTCAGAACTTAGAATTTGCGACAGAGCCTCAATACCAAATTTTGAAACCGAATAAGCTCCCCAGAATGCTTTTCCTATTTTACCAACACCGCTCGATGTAAAAATAACTGATGCATCATTGGATTCGTACAATGCTGGNAGCAAAGCTTTGGTTAAAAGAAATTGTGTTGTCAAATTCACATGAATAGTGCGAACCCATGTTTCCGAGTCGTAGTGAGCAATCGGAGATCGATCGCCCAAGNTAGCTGCATTAAGGAGCAAACCATCCAGCTTTCCGAACTCATCCATCATATTTTCAAAAATCATCTGGTAATCATTTTCATCAGCTGTTTCAAAATCCATGATTGATATCATTGGCTCATGACAATTACGNCTCTCAATCTCATCATAGACTTCCTCTAGGGAGTTCATATTTCTGCCAAGCAATATAAGACGTGCTCCTTGCNTTGCNTANGCNATTGCTGCAGCTCTACCAATGCCTGTATTCGCTCCAGTNACCAGTATAATTTTGTTATCAAGTTTATTATTTGACAATTTCATNCACCTTTAATAAATCATCTATTATGTAATCAGATTCCCATGATGAAGGGCTATCATTGGCATCTCTATAGCCATAAGAACAAGCAATGGACCTAANATCTGCTGCCTTCGCAGCCGAAATATCTTTCATCGCGTCTCCGACATAATAAATATTTTTATTTTCATAGGTACAGGGGATTTTCTCTATAGCCTTAATGAGAGGCTCTGGATCTGGTTTTCTATTNTNAACTTCATCGCCGCAAACCAATGTTTTCATTCGTTCTAAAAGATCAAATTGCTTCAATAATGGAACGGTGAAGCGACTAGACTTATTCGTAACTACCCCATAATGAATCTGTCTACTATCCAATTTATCCAATAGCTTGATTACATTTTCAAAGAGTCTGCTGTTTTTGCCCAAAACTGTTTCATATATTTCAAGATAACGTTCNTATCTTGAATCATCAATCTTTTGGTTACCTGTAAAGGCGATGGAAAAAATACCCAATACACCGTTTGATACCTGTGATCTTACATCNTCATAANCNACNTTNGGCATTNGTTCTTCTTCAAGCAGNACGCCAAGCGCTTGATGCATATCTGGTGCTGTATCGATTAATGTTCCATCAAGGTCAAANAGGACAATTNTTTTTTCTGACATATTATGTTTTTTTGAAATGCATCATATAATTGACATCGACATCATCTGAGATTGAAAACTCACCCGTGATTGGATTGTATGTAACGCCAACCAATTCAATGAGCTCAAGATTAGCTGTTCGAGCCCATTTCTCCAATTCAGATGGTTTAATAAAACAATCAAACTCATGCGTNCCCTTGGGTAAAAGATTCAATATGTACTCAGCTCCAATAATGGCCATAATATATGATTTTATGTTTCTGTTTATTGTAGCAAAGAAGAGATCCCCACCATCAACCACAACATCNGAACATGCTTTTATAGTATCTAATGGTGATGGGACGTGTTCTAGCATTTCCATGCAAGTCAGTACTTCGAATTTTTCACTATTTTTCAAAGAAAAATCCTCAATGGTACTCTGGGCNTATTGAATATTTTCAATGCCTGACTCGTTTTTATGTATGTTTGCTACAGCCAATCCTTTTTCAGCTAAATCTATNCCTTGAACATTAGATGCAACTGAAGCCAATGATTCGGTCAATATTCCACCCCCACAGCCAACATCAATGGCATTATTACCCAATAATTTGCTGTTTGTGCGAATGTATTCAAATCGAAGAGGGTTGAGTTTATGAAGAGGCGCAAAGCTGCCGTATGGATTCCACCATTCTTTTGCGAGATCATTAAACTTTCTTACCTCTTCTGAGTTTATATTCTCTGTTTGATCCATTGACAATAAATCCTTATTTAATAGGGTTTTTAAACATAAAAACCATTAATGATGTGCTAAAATTATACATTGATATCGACACATATACCTCTGTATTGATGAACAGCAAAATAATATTCGTAAATAACAAATTTTTAGTGCCATGACAGATAAAATTTCTCAGATCAATTTAGAAGATGAAATGAAAAAATCCTATCTGGATTATGCAATGAGCGTCATTATTGGTAGAGCATTGCCTGATGTCAGAGACGGTTTAAAGCCAGTACATAGACGAGTGCTTTATGCAATGAAAGTACTCGGTAATGACCATACAAAACCATATAAGAAATCTGCAAGGATTGTTGGTGATGTAATTGGTAAGTACCACCCGCATGGGGATAGTGCAGTTTATGAAACAATCGTCAGGATGGCTCAAGATTTCTCACTACGTTATACGCTTGTTGAGGGACAAGGAAACTTTGGCTCTATTGATGGTGACCGAGCAGCTGCAATGCGTTACACAGAAGTCAGAATGGAAAAGATAACTCAGGAACTTCTTGCAGACTTAGATAAAGACACTGTTGAATTCATTCCCAATTACGATGAATCTGAGCAAGAACCTGCCGTCTTACCCACAAGACTTCCAAATTTATTAATCAATGGATCGGCAGGAATTGCAGTCGGTATGGCTACCAACATTCCGCCACACAATCTAAAAGAAGTCATCGATGGTTGCCTGCTTGTCTTAGACAATGATCAAGCCACGATTGATGATCTCATTAAGCTAATACCAGCACCAGATTTTCCAACAGCAGCAACAATTCATGGGATTGATGGAATTAAGCAAGCTTATGAGACTGGGAGAGGGCGAGTTCATGTAAGAGCAAAAACATCCATTGAGGAAAATGGTGACCGTGAAACAATCATTGTTTCTGAGCTTCCATATCAAGTAAACAAAGCAAGATTAATTGAAAAAATTGCAGAGCTTGTTAGGGATAAAAAAATAGAAGGCATATCTGAAATTAGAGATGAATCCGACAAAGATGGGCTACGAATCGTCATTGAGCTTAAAAGAGGAATTGTTTCTGATGTACTTCTTAATAATTTATATAAACAAACTTTGCTTGAAAATACATTCTCGATCAATATGGTTGCACTCTCAAATGGTCAACCACAGCTAATGAACCTCAAAGGAATGCTAGATGCGTTCCTCGCTCACCGAAGAGATGTAGTTACTAAAAGAACGATTTATGAGCTTAATCGATCNATNAATAGAGCTCATATANTGGAAGGCCAAACNATAGCNTTAACTAATATTGATGAAATGATTGCCATNATCAAGAAATCCAANNCNCCAGCAGATGCTCAGAAAGCACTNGTATCNAAGCTATGGAAAATTGGCAAAGTNAAAGAAATGCTTAAAAAGGCAGGAAACGTCTCTACCGTNCCTAAACATCTAATAAACATCGAAAATTTTGGCATGGAGAAAAGGGGGTATCGCTTATCTACCGAACAAGCCAAAGCCATACTTGACCTNAAACTTAATCGATTAACNGGACTTGAGCAAGAGAGTATTTTCAATGAATACTCAGAATTATTAGAGGACATAAAACGATTTACCTTGATCCTATCAAAGCCCGACGAATTAACATCTGTCATCAGATCNGAGCTGATTGAGACACAAGAAANATATGGTGATGAACGACGAACAGAGATTGTAGAGTTTTACTCAGATCTNACAGATGAAGATCTGATTCCAGAAGAGGACCTGATTGTAACTCTATCAAAAGAGGGNTATGCAAAAACACAACCGATCGATACTTATCAAGCTCAAAATAGGGGTGGGACAGGGAAAAGGGCTGCTTCCTTAAAAGATGAAGATTTTGTTTCAAAATTATTCGTTGCCAATACCCATGACACTCTTTTGTGCTTCTCTAGTTATGGAAAAGTTTATTGGATTAAAGTTTATAGNCTTCCAAAAGGAGGNCGNAATGCCAAAGGGAGNCCTATCGTTAACCTNTTGCCTCTNGAAAAAGACGAACGAATACAAGCTGTATTGCCGGTTAAAGAATTTAATGATGATCAATTTATATTCATGGCGACCGAAAGTGGTAGCGTCAAGAAAACAAAACTATCAGCATATTCAAGACCAATGAAGACAGGCATTAAGGCNATTAAACTGAGAGATGGTGATCGAGTTGTTAATGNTGAAATAACAGATGGCTCCAAAGAGATCATGCTTTTTTCAAATTCTGGAAAATCTATACGATTTAAAGAATCAGATGCAAGACCAATGGGCCGAGTATCACAAGGCGTAAGAGGCATGCGCCTAGAAAAAGATCAAAAGATCATTTCACTCGTTGTTTTGGATGAAGGAAATATCCTTGTCGCTACTGAAAATGGATATGGAAAACAAACATTAAAAGATGAATTCTCGACTCAAAAAAGAGGTGGTAAGGGTGTCATTGCAATTCAAACCTCAAAAAGAAATGGGAACTTAATTGGAGCAAATCAAGCAAGCGAAGGTGATGAAGTAATGTTTATAAGCACCTCAGGCAATCTTATCCGAACTCGAACAGACGACATATCTGTGATTGGGAGGAATACACAAGGGGTCAGATTAATTAGACTTTCAGAAGACGATAACTTGCTAGGTATGGAAAAAGTCATCAGTGTTGATGATGAAGATGAGTAAGCATGTCTAATGACATTTTTAACTTTTCTGCTGGGCCTGCAGTAATACCAAAAACTGTCCTCGAAAAAATACATGATGGTCTGGATGACTTTGACCGAGGAATGTCAATTACAGAGGTGTCTCACAGAAGTGAAGCGTTCAAAAACTATGCTCAGTCGTCAGAAGATTCACTGAGGAGTTTACTGAGTATCAATGATGAGTATTCGATCCTATTTCTACAAGGAGGAGCTACCCATCAATTTGCATTGATCCCTATGAATTTTGGAACCGAAACAGGCTCGCTTGATTATCTTGTTACAGGTGCTTGGTCAAAGAAAGCCAGCGCTTATGCTAGCTCTATTGCCAATGTAAACGTCGTGTCTGACTCATCATCAAATAACTTTACAGACATTTCAGATTCAAGCACTTGGACTGTTAACGATCGAGCTGATTATTTCTTCTATTGTGCAAATGAAACGGTACATGGCTTAGAAATACATGAACCAATAGAATCCGAATCACCTCTAATTTGCGATATGTCATCAACCATTGCCTCAAGACCAATTGATATAAAAAAATATGATTTAATTTTTGCGGGTGCACAAAAAAACCTTGGTATTGCTGGTGTGACCATCTTGATTATCAAAAGAGATCTTCTCTCGCGTGTTAATAAAGGGTTGCTTCCAATATTAGATTATTCAAAACATGCTGACGATGCCTCAATGCTTAACACGTCTCCAGTTTTTGCGTGGTATGTGTCAGGATTAATTTTTGATTGGATCAAAGATCAAGGTGGAGTTGAAACAATGGCA
>NZHF01000064.1 GCA_002691305.1 Gammaproteobacteria bacterium
ATAATCTTTGACTTTTAATTCCCCTAAAAAAATATCAAAATGAAAATTTCCAGAAACATCAATTCTGAAATAGATCAATTTCAAAAAGGATCCTCCGTATGTATTGGTGTTTTTGATGGCATACATTTAGGTCATCAGGAATTGATTAGAAAAACCATTGGTCACGCAAAAGAAAATGATCTTTCCACTGTATTATTTACCTTTGAGCCAACTCCAAACGAGTATTTTAGTAAAGGTGAGCCTCAGCCCAGGCTGACTTCAATTGATGAAAAATACCAATATCTCAGCAACAAAAATATTGACTTACTTTACTGCCCCCCGTTTAACAAAGAAATGGAGAATTTATCACCAATTCAATTTGTTGAAGAGCATCTCATAGCGAATCTAAATGCAAAGTACGTGATTGTGGGAATGGATTTTCATTTCGCAAAGGACAGATCGGGTTCGGTTGATACCTTAATAGAGCTTGGTCTCAAGTATGGGTTTGAAGTTGATCCAATTCAATTCATTACTCAAAAAGATAAGAAAATATCAAGCACAATTATTAGGCAATTACTTGTTAAGCAAGACATTGAAACCGCCAATCAAATGCTTGGTAGAAATTACTCTGTTTTAGGCAAGGTAATCAAGGGAAAACAAATTGGTCGAACGATTGGTTTTCCGACAGCAAATATTGATATCAANACAAGAGATGTCCTTCTAAGAGGNGTATTTTGTGTGAAAGCAANCATTGGATCTAATGATAAAAAATTCAATGGTGTTGCAAATATTGGTTTTAAGCCAACCGTGGATGGGAATGCACTGACTTTAGAGGTGCACCTATTGAATTTTAATGAGGATATTTATGATTCAAATCTGCAAATTGAATTCTTGCATCGAATCCGAGGTGAGGAGAAGTTCAATGATTTGGATGAACTGACTCACCAAATCAATCAAGATGTAAAAAAAGCAGATGAATATTTCATTAAAAATCAGTGATAATGAATTCATGGCAAGCAAGAAAAATGAAAAGCGTTTTGAAGGAAAAGGAAGAGTAGGGTCCAGACAGCTTTTGCTTCAAGTTTTGTATCAACATCAAAAGAATGATGATGATGCAGAAACTTTAATGACTCAATCATCCAATCTAAAAGAATACAAAAGGATTGACCAAGACTACTTCATGACTCTGCTTGAAGGAATCATATCTTCAAAAGAATCAATTGAGCAAAGCATACAACCTCAACTTGATAGACCGATGGATCAAATTGATTCAATTGAAAAAGCAATTCTTTGGATTGCAGTATATGAGATCAATAATATGGATATTCCTCATTCAGTTGTGATCAATGAGGCGATAGAGTTGGCGAAATCATTCGGTGCTGAAACAAGCTTCCAATATATCAATGCCGTCCTTGATTCTTATTGCCAAAAAATTAAGAACTCATAAATCATGAAAGAAGATGATGTGATAAATCTGTTCAGGGATTTGATCCCTTCAGATGCTCAAGACGTTAAGCTATCAATTGGAGATGATGGCTCTGTTGTAGAGATTGACCAAGAGATGGAGTTGGTGACAGTATTGGATACAATGACTGTTGGAACACATTATCTCCCGTCTGCATCATCAAACTCAATTGGCCATAGGATATTTGCAGTGAACCTAAGTGATATTGCAGCGATGGGTGCGAAGCCAAAATGGGCACATCTCAGTCTAAGCCTACCTAAATTGGATAAATTATGGCTTGAGGGATTTATTGAAGGGTTCAAGCCTCTTTTGTCAGAACATGGCTTAAGTCTTATTGGTGGAGACACCATTAGAGGGCCTGAGATGATTTCATTGTCTATTCAGGGAGTAGTCAAAAAAGACCGATATGTAACTCGCGTAAATGCAAATAATGGAGATTTAATATATGTCACAGGTCATTTGGGTAGTGCTGCTTTTGGGCTTCATCTATTGAAGTCTGACAGAGACAAGCCAGAGCAATTCATCCATGACTTCAATTTTCCAACGCCCAGGGTAAACGAAGGGATCTTTTTATCAGATTTTGCGTCTTCCATGATAGATGTATCAGATGGTTTCGAAGTGGATTTGTTAAAATTGACAAAGGGAAGTCATTTGGGTTTTGAGGTTAACATCGATCAGTTGCCAATCAAAAAAGAAATGTTTGACTGCATCGGTTTTAACCAATCCATTTCAATGGCGCTATCAGGTGGCGATGATTATGAATTATGCTTTACTATTCCATCGAAGATGAAGAATACATTTGAACGAAAATGGCATGAGCGATTCAAAACAAAAATCAGCATGGTCGGAATGATTGTCGAATCCTCAAATAACTACAAATATAATGACCAAAACTATACGGTTGAGCACGAAAATTTTGAACACTTTTAGTTACAGTGAAAATTAGCGATTTAAAAAATCCTTATATTTTAATCTCAAGTGGCTTTGGGTTGGGACTGATTCCGCTTGCCCCTGGAACAATGGGTTCAGGTTTTGGCTTATGTCTTTACATCTACATAGCACACTTCCATCTTCCAGCTTTTATAATTTATTTTTCATTGGCTGTTTTGTTATTCGTTGCTTGGATTTCAGTGAGCAAAACCTTGAATCAGTTAGGGGAGGGCGACCACCCTGAAATTGTGATCGATGAGATAATTGGAATGATGTTTGTTGCAACCGTTTTGCCGGCCGACCCTTATTGGGCAATTGCAGCATTTTTATTGTTTCGATTCTTTGACATCATCAAGCCTTTTCCAATCAATAAGGTTGATAGAACATATAAGAATGCTTTTGGAATTATTCTTGATGACATGATTGCATCAGGCTATTCAATAGCAGTGATAATGATTGCGAGGGAGTTACTAAGTTAGTGTTTCGTCAGAATCTTTGAGTTCGTCTTCCATTAAGACTTGTATCTTCATCTCAGCTTNTTCNAAGGTTTGTTGACACTCTCTTGAGAGTTTTATGCCTTTTTCAAACTTTTTTAGTGCATCATCCAATTCCAATTTCCCAGATTCAAGATCTTCCAGAATCTCTTCCAGCTCAATTAATTTTGCTTCAATGCTTTTATTTTTTTTATTGGAGGTTGGCATGATTTTAATTATATCTAAATAGCATTATTTTAATATTGTTCATTTTGAGATTTTTATATAACATTAGAATCATTCTAAGATTATCGGTTAAGGAGAAAAGTTATTATGTCTAATGACAGTGAAAGCAAGTGTCCTGTAATGCATGGATCACTNACAACAAATAGTGCATCTGGAACTTCAAATAAGGATTGGTGGCCAAATCAGTTAGATTTATCCATTCTCCATCAACATGATCATAAGTCCGATCCAATGGACGAGGGATTTGATTACAAGGAAGAATTTGAGAAGCTTGATTTTCATGCANTGAAAAAGGATCTAAATGATCTTATGACCGATTCACAAGATTGGTGGCCAGCAGATTATGGTCATTACGGTCCTTTCTTTATCAGGATGACTTGGCACGCTGCCGGTACATATAGAACCGGTGATGGTCGAGGCGGAGGCGGTACTGGAAATCAACGCTTTGCACCACTCAATAGTTGGCCCGATAATGGAAACCTAGATAAAGCCAGACGTCTTTTATGGCCGATTAAGAAAAAGTATGGCAATAAAATCAGTTGGGCAGACTTATTGATACTCGCAGGCAATGTGGCAATAGAGTCAATGGGTGGAAAAACTTTTGGCTTTGGNGGTGGTCGACCAGATATTTGGGCACCAGAAGAAGATATTGATTGGGGTGCAGAGAGNGAATGGCTTGCAAATGAAAGATATTCTGGCGAAAGAGATTTAGCAAATCCTCTTGGAGCAGTTCAGATGGGGTTAATTTACGTTAATCCACAAGGCCCAGATGGTGAACCAGATCCTATTGCTAGCGGAAGGGATGTTAGGGAAACATTCAGCAGAATGGCAATGAATGATGAAGAAACCGTTGCCTTGGTTGCTGGAGGCCATACTTTTGGTAAGGGACATGGTGCCGGACCTGAGGAACATGTACAGACCGAGCCAGAAGGGGCATCAATTGAAAATATGGGCTTTGGTTGGATGAGCAGTCATAAATCAGGCATGGGCAGTGACACCATTACAAGTGGTTTTGAGGGAGCTTGGACTGCCAAACCTACAAAATGGGATAATGGTTACTTTGATCTTCTATTTGGTTATGAGTGGGAGAAAGTAGAGACACCATCAGGCAAGATTGTTTGGCATGCAATAGGTCAAAAAGAAGAGGATATGGCACCTGATGCTGAAGATCCTTCAGTGAAAGTTCCAACAATGATGACAACGGCAGACATGTCGATGAGGGAAGATCCTGCATACAAAGAGATCTCAAAACGATTCCACGAAAATCCTGAGGAATTTGCCGATGCATTCGCANGGGCATGGTTTAAGCTTTTGCATCGAGATATGGGACCTCGTTCACGTTATCTAGGACCNGAAGTGCCTGAAGAAGAGTTAATTTGGCAAGACCCGGTTCATGAAGGAAACAAAGACTACGATGTGAATGCTATTAAATCAAAACTTTCTGAAAGCGGACTAAGCGTCCAAGAGATGGTTGAAACTGCATGGGCTAGTGCATCAACNTATAGAGGTTCTGACATGCGAGGAGGAGCGAATGGATCTAGAATCCGCCTAGCTCCTCAGAAAGATTGGGAAGCGAACAAGCCAGAACAACTTTCAAGAGTTCTTGGAATACTTGAATCAATCGCTTCTGATTCTGGTGCTTCTTTAGCAGATGTAATTATTCTTGCAGGGAATTATGGTATAGAACAAGCCTCTGGTGTTGAAGTTCCATTTACAGCAGGTCGAGGAGACGCTACTGAGGAACAGACTGATGCAGAATCTTTCGAAGCTCTTGAACCAAATGCAGATGGTTTTCGTAACTTCCAAAAAGAGGATGCTGCTGTTTCTTCAGAGGAAATGTTGCTTGATAAGGCTCAATTGCTAGGTTTAACAGCACCAGAAATGACTGTTCTCGTAGGAGGCATGAGAGCTTTAGGTATTAGCTCTAATAATCACGGCGTCTTTACAGAAACCCCTGGTAAGTTAACCAATGACTTCTTTGTTAATCTTCTTGATATGGCTGTTGAATGGAAGCCGACAGGAGAAAACACATACGAAGCAACCGATCGTTTATCAGGAGAGAAAGTAAGAACAGCAACTAAAGTCGACTTAGTATTTGGCTCCAATTCGCAGCTTAGAGCAATTGCTGAAGTTTATGCTTCTGATGACTCAAAAGATAAGTTTATTTCAGATTTTATAACCGCATGGAATAAGGTGATGAATTCGGATCTTATTTAATCTAAAGAAAACTTGTCATAAAAAAGAGGGGCTGAATTTTTTACAGCCCTTTTTTTAATATAACCAATGCTCAGTTTTACCAGCTATTCAATCAATTCCATTTAAATAGATATCAATGCCCTTGATTCAACTTACTTTCTCAAGAATAATGAAGCACCATGACGAAGGATTATAACGCCTCAGATATTGAGGTCCTCAGTGGACTAGAGCCGGTTCAAAAAAGACCCGGCATGTACACTGATACAGACTGTCCTAATCACCTGATATACGAAGTCATTGATAACAGTGTAGATGAGGCCATAGCCGGATACTGTAAGGTCATTCAAGTCAATTTATACAAAGATGGTTCAATCCAGGTNCGAGATGATGGCCGTGGAATGCCAGTTGATGATCATCCAGAAGAAAAAATTCCTGCAGTTGAATTGATATTAACAAGGCTACATGCGGGCGCAAAGTTCAATAATGAGAGCTATAAATTTTCTGGAGGATTGCACGGAGTGGGTGTTTCTGTGGTCAATGCTCTNTCAAAAAATCTTGAAGTTTGGATTAAAAGAGATGGGCAAGAATACAATATGAGTTTTAGTAACGGTGATCGGAAATCTGAGCTAGAGATTGTTGACAGCGTAGGAAAGAAGAATACCGGAACAACAATTCGTTTTTGGCCCAATGAATCATATTTCGATTCTCCAAAGATAAAAGTCAAAGATCTACAGCATAATCTTCGAGCAAAAGCCGTTCTATGTCCTGGTTTAAAGATTAAATTTACTGATGAAGTTTCCGGTGAGAAAGCAGAATGGGAATACAAAGAGGGAGCAAGTGAATATCTTTCTGAAATGCTGGAGAATATAGAGTGTATCCCAACAATTCCTTTCTCAGGGAAGACCAATTCAGATGAGCAAGAGCTGGAATGGAGCATGACATGGCCCGACAGAGACTATGAGGGAATCCAGGAATCGTATGTAAATTTAATACCCACTAAACACGGCGGAACCCATGTCTCTGGCTTCAGAACTGGATTATCAGAATCAATAAAGGAGTTTGCTGATTATCGNAATCTTCTTCCAAGGGGAGTCAAGTTATCACCGGAGGACGTTTGGATGGGCCTCAGTTATGTGGTTTCTGTTAGAATTGAGGATCCCCAATTTTCAGGTCAAACAAAAGAAAAGCTCAGTTCTCGATCTGTTGCTGGTTTTGTTACTGGACTCATTAAAGATGCCTTCACACTTTGGCTCAATCAGCATCCNGAGGCGGGGGATCAGATAGTTGCAAGAGCTATAGAAAATGCCCAAAAAAGAGCTAAAAAGAACGTAAAAGTGAAACGCAAAAAGGCCACAGGAGGTCCTACGTTGCCTGGAAAGCTTGCAGATTGCACCAGTGATGAAGCCGATCTGTGTGAATTGTTCATTGTTGAAGGGGACTCTGCCGGTGGTTCTGCAAAACAAGCAAGAGATAGAGTTTTTCAGGCAATACTTCCACTGCGTGGAAAAATTCTAAACAGTTGGGAAGTCGATGAGAGCAATCTTCTTTCTTCGCAAGAAATCAGCAATATATCACAGGCAATNGGNGTGTATCCTGGTGCTGAGGATTTGAGTAATCTCAGATACCATAAGATATGCATACTTGCAGATGCTGACTCAGATGGTCTTCANATTGCGACATTGATTTGTGCTNTATTTCTTAAGCATTTCAGGAAATTGGTCGAAGAAGGTCATATTTACGTTTCNATGCCNCCTCTTTATAGAATCGATGTAGGAAAAGAAGTCTACTATGCTTTGGATGAAGCAGAAAAAGAATCGACTGTTAAAAAATTAGATAAAAAGAAACCAGGCACCAAAAAAACCGTCACCCGATTTAAGGGACTTGGAGAAATGAGCCCTGGACAATTGAGAGAAACAACCATGCTTCAAGACTCGAGAAGACTTGTGAGGTTGACCATTGATAATGCATCATATACTGAAGAGCTAATGGATAAATTGATGGCAAAGAAACGTTATGCTGATCGAAAAGAATGGCTTGAAGAAAAAGGAAATCTAGCGGAAATATAAATGGGCAAACAAGAAGAAATGGATTTTGATAAAAAAGGAGGTGGATCTATATCGGATTCTCAGCCTCTCAGTGAGTTTGTAGAAAAAGCATATCTCGATTACTCAATGTACGTCATTCTTGATCGTGCTTTGCCATTTATTGGCGATGGATTAAAGCCAGTTCAAAGGCGGATCATTTTTGCCATGTCAGAACTAGGCCTATCTGCACAATCAAAACCTAAAAAATCCGCAAGAACCGTCGGCGATGTTTTAGGAAAATATCATCCGCACGGAGACACTGCGTGTTATGAAGCTATGGTTAATATGGCACAGGACTTTTCATATCGCTATCCNCTGATTATTGGTCAGGGAAATTGGGGCTCTTACGACGATCCTAAGTCNTTCGCAGCAATGCGATANACGGAGGCTAAACTGAGCGCTTACACAAAATTAATGTTGAGCGAGCTTGGTCAAGGCACCACCGATTGGAAACCTAACTTTGATGGAACACTAAAGGAGCCNGAATTTTTACCTTCAAGACTACCTAATCTTATACTCAATGGTGTCACCGGTATTGCGGTGGGCATGTCCACAGATATTCCACCTCATAACATTAAAGAAATTGCCTATCTATTGGATAAATTGATTAAAAATCCTGACATATCGTTGGGACAACTGACTCGAATAACAAAGAACTTTCAAGGGCCTGATTTTCCATCAGGCGGAGAAATGATTTCAACACCTGAGGAACTGAAACAGATTTATACCACAGGCAATGGAACAATAAAGATAAGAGCCAAGTATTAGAAAGAAAAAAATCAGATCGTGATCCTGCAACTGCCTTACCAAGTTTCTGGGAATAAAATTATTGAGCAAATTGCCTCACAAATGAAGGACAAGAAGCTTCCATTGATTACTGATATTAATGACGAATCCGATCATGAGACGCCTATCCGTATTGTTCTCACACCCAAGTCCAATAGAGTCAATACGGATGAATTAATGGGACATTTATTTGCTACAACTGACCTAGAGAAAAATGTAAGAGTGAACATGAATTTAATAGGACTGGATGGAGGGCCGAGAGTTTTTGATTTGAAGGCATTGCTATCAGAATGGATCAAATTCAGAACACAGACCGTCATCAGGAGACTTCAATTCAGATTGGATGAAGTTGAGTCGCGACTTCATATTCTAGAGGGATTGATGGTTGCTTATTTAAATTTGGATGAGGTTATTAGGATCATTAGAGAGGAAGACAATCCAAAAACAAAGCTCATAAAGGCATTTAAGCTTTCAGAAATCCAAGCCGAAGCAATCTTGAATTTAAGGCTCAGAAATTTAGCAAAGCTTGAAGAGGAAAAGATTCTCCAAGAAAAGAATGATCTTGAAAAAGAACAAAGCGAATTAACAAAAATACTCAAGAGTAAAAAGAAAATTAATGAACTCATACAAAATGAGATTAAACAAGACACGAAAGATTTTGGCGATGACCGAAGAACCACAATGAATGAATCGGCGATCACCTCACAAGCGCTCGATCAAACTCAACTTGCCAGCAGTGATCCTGTGACTATTGTCTTGTCAAAAGCGGGATGGGTGAGAGCTGCAAAAGGAGCCCTTGAGGATCCACAGTCTCTCAATTATAAGTCAGGAGATGATTATCTTTCTTCGGTTCCCGGAAGAAGCAATCAGTTTGCAGTTTTTATTGACAGCACGGGAAGGGTCTACAGCATTGTTGCCGATACACTTCCATCAGCCAGAAGCAATGGCGAGCCTTTATCCAGCAGACTCAATCCTCCAGATGGAGCTTACTTTGCAGGAGTTATATCTGGTAACCCGAATCAACATTGGCTGTTGTCATCGAGTTCCGGTTATGGTTTCTTTGCCAAGCTGGAAGATCTATACACCAAAAATAGAAAGGGCAAGACCTGCATCAGTGTAAAGGGTGCAGAGGTATTGTTACCCTCTAATGCAACTTCATACGGGTATCCTGAAGAAACATATGTTGCAGCAGCTAATTCAGCTGGTAAATTACTCATTTTTAAAAGCAATGAATTAATGGAAATGAGCAAAGGAAAGGGACTGAAGATCATAGGCATTAATTCTAAGAAATTCAAAGAAGGCAAAGAAAAGATGGTTTCAGCAATTGTGATTGGGCCAAAGGATTCAATACGAGTGTATAGCGGTAAAAAGCCAAAAATCATAAGGCCCGATGAATTTGAAAATTACATGAGTGAAAGAGGGAAGAGGGGGCGATCAGTGCCTCCATTTAAGAAAATAGATTCTCTGGAAGTTGAACCAAAATAAGAGGCATACCATGGTGATGTATAACAGCAGTGATCTCAAGTCAGGACTCAAGGTTCTTGTTGATGGCGATCCTTATAACATTGTAGAAAGTGACTTCCATAAGCCAGGCAAAGGTCAAGCATTTAATAAGGTCAAATTGAAGAACCTTAAAAATGGAAAGGTTCTCGAGAAGACCGTCAAGATCGGTGTATCGCTTGAGGCTGCAGATGTCATGATCAGCGAGATGCAATATCTTTATAACGATGGAGATCAATGGCATTTTATGGANACAGACAGNTNCGAACAAATTGGCATATCGAAATCAGTAGTCGATGATGTACTCATTTGGCTAAAAGAGGAAAGCATATGCGGTGTGACGATCTGGAACAATCAAGCAATCGCAGTTGAGCCTCCCAATAATATTGATGTAATNGTTACGGAAACAGATCCTGGNCTCAAAGGTGACACCGCACAAGGTGGCGTCAAACCTGCCGTGGTTGAAACAGGCGCCACAGTTCGTGTTCCTTTGTTTGTTGAAGAAGGTGAGAGGATNAAAGTGGATACTCGAACCGGAGAGTATCTATCGAGGGTGAAATAATGGATGGACAAAAAATAATTTACTATCTGATTGTTGCCTTAATGGTGATATCNATACTATTTGGCATCAAGAATATTTTTCAGCCGTTCTAGCTTTCTTCCTTTTCACCTTTTTTTTCTGAAGGTGATACTCGCTTACTGAAATATCTAAATGATTTNACTAAGAAAATAATTATGATGATGATTATAAATATTAAGCCGTCCATATATTCTCCTTCCTATTTGATCTTACTGAGTTGAGCTATTTTTTCACCAACTTTTACATTGGTCCCAAAAGAAACATTCGGGGTCCATTCTATTTCAGTCTCATTCGGAAGAAGAACCACAACTGTCGATCCAAGATTAAATCGCCCAACTTCATCGCCTTTTTTAAAAGCTTTAGTTTTCATTTCATATGTCATTGATGCCACATTTCTTGCTGCAACCATGATCAAAATACAATCAAAATTAGATCCTTCAAATTTTGCAATAAGCCTTTGATTTTTTGTATAAAGACTTTCAATATCGGATAAGGCTTTGAGGTCTACTCTATTCATCTCACCGGGAACCATTATTGCTTCTTCTAGATTTCCCTCAAGAGGGGCATGAATTCGATGATAGTTAAAAGGAGCAAGATAAATACTGATGAATGAACCTCTTTCATAATTCAGGCTGAGCATTTCATTGTTATTAAGCAGTCCGGATAATTTGTATTCCATTCCTTTAATTTGGATCAATTTACCTTCTTCAATTTTTCCAAACTCCACTATTTTCCCATCTGTTGGTGCAATTAAGCTGTTCTCACTTCCATCAATGGGNCGTTTATCGGGAAGNATTTCTCGGGTGAAGAAATCATTGAAATGTTTGTATTGATGGACAGATTTTCTTGGGTAGTCATTCATGTCAATTTTATAATGCTTGATGAACATTCTTATGAGGATATTTTTAAGAATGCCAATCTTCAAAAGAGAGACCTTTAAGACCATCTTCTGTAGGGCATTACTCAGTGAAACTTGAATCAAATTATTCATTCATCATTTAGATAGAGGCAATATTGAGAATCTAATGTAACATCGTTCTCATAATGGACACCAGATTTGAATTGATTAATAGAAGTTCCACTTACCATGACCTTTTGCATGATATAGAAACGATACTCAGCAATGAGGATCTATTTTATGGGCATGGAACAGACAATGCCATGGATGAATCAATGGCAATCATCATGCATCTCTTGCAATCTCATGATCCCCTGAAAGAAGATCAACTTAAAGCTTCTATCCAAGTGGGTTTTCTAAAAAAAGCAAAAGAGATTCTTTATCAACGAATTGTCGAATTAAAGCCTCTGCCTTACATAACCAATGAGGCTTATTTTTGTGGAAAAAGATTCTATGTTGATGAACGAGTTCTCATCCCACGATCTCCAATCGCTGAACTTATAAATAATCGTTTTGAGCCATGGATCAAAGCAAGCTCATTAAATCGTATACTCGAGATAGGGACTGGGTCCGGATGTATCGCTTTGAGCATTGCTTCAATTTTTTCCGATACTGAAGTTGTTGCGACTGATGTTTCATCGGATGCACTCGACGTTGCTGCAATGAATGCAAAAGCACATGATTCAGATAATCGGGTCAAAATAATAGAGTCTGACTTATTTGAAAATGTGAATGGCGTATTTGATTTGATTATCACTAACCCACCTTATGTTCCAACCGAGGTCATGTCTGATTTGCCTAAAGAATACCTCCACGAACCAGATTTAGCATTGGCTGCAGGGGACAATGGACTGGATTTTATCTCCAGGATATTGCATGATGCACCTCCTTTTTTATCCGATAACGGTATAGTGATCATTGAGGCAGGTGTTGCCTCTGAAAAAATGGAAGAAGCATTCAATATGCCTTTTATATGGATTGATTTTGAAAAAGGAGGCGAGGGGGTTGCACTAATAGATGCCTCAAGCCTCAAAAATTGACTAAAATAGGAATCAAATACTGAGACTAATAATGGCTGGAAATACTATAGGAAAATTATTCACTGTTACTACATCCGGGGAAAGCCATGGACCTGGACTATCGGCTATTGTTGATGGATGCCCACCAGGGCTTGAAATCGATGAAAGTGATATTCAGAAAGAATTAAACAAAAGAAGACCTGGTCAATCCAGATTTACGTCTCAGAGAAAAGAAAAGGATGAAGTGACCATCATGTCAGGAGTCTTTGAAGGAGTGACAACAGGCACACCGATTAATCTTGTTGTTCAGAATGTGGATCAGAAAACAAAAGACTACAGTGCCATCAAAGATAAATTTAGACCGGGACATGCTGACTATACCTATTTTCATAAATACGGTATCCGAGATTACAGGGGAGGAGGAAGATCTTCTGCTCGTGAAACCGTTATGAGAGTTGCTGCCGGTGCAATTGCTCGGAAATACCTTTTGGAAAAAACNGGGATAGAGATTTTTGGATATTTAGGACAACTAGGCCCNATAACTCTTGAAATGAAAGACAGAGATTTCATTGAAACGAACCCATTCTTTTGTGGAGATCCTGAGAAATTATCTGAGCTTGAATCCTACATGGATCAATTGAGAAAAGAAGGCGACTCCATCGGTGCTAGGATTAACCTGGTGGCAAAAAATGTCCCCGTTGGACTGGGTGAGCCTGTGTTNGATAAACTTGAAGCAGATATTGCACACGGTTTGATGAGTATCAACGCAGTCAAAGGAATTGAAATTGGTGCAGGGTTCTCTGTGGTTCATCAGAAAGGAAGTGAACACAGAGATGAAATCGATACCGACGGTTTTAAGCAGAACAATTCAGGCGGAACCTTGGGAGGCATTTCAAGTGGCCAAGATATCTTTGCAAGCATTGCTTTAAAGCCAACATCCAGCATTATTAAACCTGCCGAGACCATTGATAAAACGGGCGAAAGCACAGAAATCGTTACCAAAGGGCGCCATGATCCCTGTGTGGGCTTGAGAGCAACTCCAATTGGAGAAGCCATGCTGGCCATTGTCTTAATGGATCATTTTTTAAGAAATCGTGCCCAAAACTCAGATGTCTCTTTAGAAAAAGAAGGCAATTAGATTGTGTCAAATCGTGTAGCAATTGTTGGTGCAACAGGACTGGTCGGTCAAGCAATATTAAGNATCCTTGAACAGCGATCTTTTCCTGTCGAAGAGCTTATTCCACTGGCAAGTGAAAGATCTNNAGGNAAGAGTATCCGATTCAATGACCAGGATTACGAGGTAATGGTTCTGGATGATTTTAATTTTGAAAACATTGATTTCTCATTCTTTTCTGCAGGATCATCGGTTTCNAGGNTTTTTGCACCAAAGGCTGCAAATGCCGGCTCAGTGGTCATTGATAACACCTCTGAATTTAGGTATGACGATCAGATTCCATTGATCGTGCCAGAAGTGAATGCACATGCATTAGAGAATTTTAGGAAAAATAATATCATTGCCAATCCAAATTGCTCAACCATCCAAATGTTAGTGGCGCTCAACCCCATTCACAAAGCTGCAAAAATTAGTTCGATCAATGTTTGTACATATCAATCGATATCTGGAGCTGGACGAATGATGCTCAATGAGTATGACCGTCAAGTTTCAGACCCAAAGTATCCTCAGCAAGAAGAAAATTGCTTTGCACATAATGTTATCCCTCAGATTGGTTCTTTTGAAAACAATGGCTATTCACTCGAGGAAATGAAGATGGTTTGGGAGACACACAAGATTTTTGATGATAAAAATATCGAAGTAAATCCAACAGCGGTCAGGGTTCCTGTGAGATATGGCCACTCTGAAGCAATCAGTATTATTACCGAGAATCATCTCAGCGTCGGAAAAGTCAGAGCTCTGCTCTCTGATTCCAATGGGATTCAATTAATGCATGATGATGAATCATACCCAATGCCGATTAAGGAGGGAGAGGGCACCGATGATGTTTATGTTGGAAGGATTCGGGCAGATCTAAATCATTCGAATGGGATCAACCTATGGGTTGTTGCAGATAATATACGAAAAGGCGCGGCCCTGAATTCCATTCAAATAGCTGAGACCATCCTTGAATCGAATTATTGATGATGAATGTTGGTCCTACTAAATATGCATGTGGTGTCGAATATTTAGGAACCGATTATAAAGGTTGGCAATCCCAAGATAATCAAGAGACCATCCAAGACCGAATTGAAAGTGCCTTGTCTAAGGTAGCAGATGAAAAAATCAGGATCTATTCAGCTGGAAGAACGGATTCAGGAGTTCATGCCCGCGGTCAAGTTTTTCATTTTTCTTCAAAGGCCAATCGAAGCAAAAGCCAATGGCTGGATGGAATCAATTCATATTTGCCACCCGATATACATATTCAATGGATTCAGGCTGTAGATGAAGCCTTTGATGCAAGACGAACGGCTCTTTCAAGAACTTATGTATATCTGATTAATAACAAAGATNTTGATGTTTTCAATCATCAAAGAGCACTTTATGTGAAGCAGACACTGAATACAGATGTCATGACCGAAGCTTCTCAGCTTTTAATTGGAAGGCATGACTTTTCTTCATTTAGAGCATCAAGTTGTCAATCAAAAAACCCCGTCAGAGAGATGAAGAATATTGACCTAGAGGTCAATCATTTGATCGCCATAAGTTTTACTGCCAATGCTTTTTTGCACCATATGATTAGAAATATCATTGGAACACTTATAGACGTAGGAATTGGAAAAATATCACCCAAAGATTTCGAAAAAATACTTCATCAGAGGGATCGTTCAGCAGCTTCAAAGACAGCCTCAGCAAAAGGATTATATTTGACCAAGGTCAGCTATCCCAAAGAGTATGATTTCCCTTATCGTTCATTTGAGATGATATGATTAAAGCCTATAATTATTGATACAAATGAATTGGTTTAAGAAATTAGTTCCTTCTAGGATCACCACAAAAAAACAACAAAGGGTGAAATCTGTCCCCGAAGGTGTTTGGGTCACTTGTNATGCATGCGGCGCCCAATTGTATCGTGCAGAGCTTGAGAGAGCCCTTTATGTATGCACAAAATGCAATCACCATATGAGAATGTCAGCCAGAGAAAGACTGGAGAGTTTCTTTGATCCNGATTCAATAACTGAATATTTTGCCAATCTTTCAGCCAACGATCCTCTTAAATTTAGAGATACCAAGAGGTATAGAGACCGGATAATAGAATCAAAAAAGAAATCCGGGGAAAAAGATGCCTTGGTTGTCATGTCAGGCAAGGTCAATGAGATCGAAATGATCGCATGTGCTTTTGAGTTTAAATTTCTTGGTGGATCTATGGGTTCAGTGGTTGGGGAAAAATTTGTTCGGGCAGTCAATCTATGTATCGAAAAAAAGGCGCCATTGGTTAGTTTCTCATCAAGCGGTGGTGCAAGAATGCAGGAGGCTTTCTTGTCTTTAATGCAGTTGGCAAAAACAACCTCTGCTTTAGTTGAATTGGATGCAAAACGCATCCCATANATATCNGTTCTGACTGATCCTACAACGGGCGGTGTTTCAGCAAGCATAGCGATGCTAGGCGATATAAATCTNGCCGAACCCGGGGCATTAATAGGATTTGCAGGTCCTAGAGTCATTGAACAAACCGTAGGAGAGACTTTGCCTGAAGGATTCCAAAGAAGTGATTTTCTTATGGAAAAAGGGGCGATTGACATGATTGTTGATCGAAGAGAAATGAAAGACACCATTTCTACCTTGATATCCAACTTAATGAATCATTGAGNAAAATAAAAACCATGGGCTTTTCCACATTAAATGAATGGCTTAGCTTTCAGCAAACCATAAACCCTAAAGAAATTGATCTGAGCCTAGAAAGGGTTCAATCAGTATTTGATAAAATGGAAATAGATTTTCCAAAAAAAAATGTTTTTTTGATCGGTGGCACCAATGGCAAAGGAACCACAACTGCAATCCTCGAGCATTTGTTTCACAAGCATGGTTATAAGACGGGTGCTTTCACATCTCCACATCTCAATCACTACAGTGAACGCGTCAGAATTAATCTAAATAATTCTGAAGAACAAGACTGGATATCAGCCTTCAAAATCATTGAGGACATAAGGGATGATATTCCTCTGACTTACTTTGAGTTTAGTGCACTTGCTGCTTTTCAAATCCTATCTGACAGTGGTTGCGATGCATGGTTCATTGAGGTTGGTTTGGGCGGCCGTTTGGATGCCACAAATATCATAGACCCCAGTGTTTCGGTATTAACAAGCATTGCTATGGACCATGAGGAATGGCTTGGAGACAGTATTGAGATGATTGCAGCGGAGAAAGTTGGCATCGCTAAATCCAATAAACCACTGATTTACGGTGATATTGTGGCAATGAAATCCATTAAGAAAGGCTGCAATGATCGGAATGCTGAACTGAGAAAAAAAGGGCATGAATTCAATGCATACATCGATGAGAATCAGTTCAGTTTTAAAGGAATAAATAAAAGCATAAACAATATTTCTATTCCAATGAACTGGGGCGATGGAGAATCGGATAATTTGGCTACGTCACTGGCAGCAATGGAGGCCAATGGTGAATTTTTTCCATCTCGTGATTTTCTTCAAGAGGTCATTGATGATTTTAGGATATCCGGTAGGTTTGAGATCCATGAACTGAATCACAGATGGATTTTGGATGTTGCACACAACCCATCGGCAGCCCAGAATTTAAGACAAAGAATCAATCGTTCTGATTTCAGCTCTAATTATTCGATGATTTTTAGCATGATGAAAGACAAGCAACTTGAATTGTATATCAATGCCTTTAGAGATTTGGTGCAAACATGGGTCATCTGTGAAATGGAAACCGAACGCTCATTTAGAGTGAAAAAAATAGAAAAAAAGATGAACAATATGGGAATCAATAATATTCATTGTGCAATATCTCCTCTAGAAGCAATAAAGACTCTAGAAAAAAATGTGAGCATAAGTAACAATGTGATTGTCTCTGGATCATTTGAATTGGTCGGACCCATTAGAGAATTTTTATTAAAATCTCCGAGATAAATATGAAAGAAAGAATAATAGGACTACTAACCATCGCTGCAGCGATTGTCGTTCTTTCATTCATTTATTTAAAAGGCGATGGCCTTGCAGAAATTGAACAGAGAATCGAGGCAAGACAGTCAGTGACAGTTGAGGAGGCGTTAATCCAAGCGGATCTTATTTACCCGTGGATCATTCAACTGGGAGCCTTCCAGGATTTGGAAGACGCAAAAAGTCTGGCCAAGCAATTTGAAAGAAAAGGCTACAATACCTATGTCAGCTCAAAAGATTTTTCTGGAAAAAAAATATTCAGAGTAAGAATAAGGCCTTCTTTTGAAGATGAAGAGGTTGATCCCATTATCAAAAGACTTGAAAGAGGCGATTATGAGTTTCAAGTTTTAGGTAAAGGGCAGCAATGATTTATCATATACCTTTCCCATTCCCAGTCACGTTTCCCATTAATATTTTCGGCAGTGAAGAAGTCGTCTCTATTTTAGATCTCATTCTTGTTCTGACATTGGNAATATCAAGTATCTATGGTTTCTTCAAAGGCTTTCTTACTGAGGTTCTTTCTCTTCTCACATGGATNATTGCCGTTTCTGTTGCCTATGCTTTTGGCGGCCAAATTGAAGTGGTTTTNGAGTCAATATTGTCATCCGAAGCATTAAGANTNTGGGTGGCAAGGTTATTGATNTTGACCCTTATGTTATTTATCGGTGGCCTCGCAAGCAACAGAGTATCCAAAGCAGTTGGTTCAAGCATTTCTGGGGACATGTTGATTGGTTTGGGTTTTGGTTTTTTAAGAGGACTCGTTTTAATCTGTTTGTTGATGCTGATCTTGGAGGATACGGAATTATACAGTGAGCCCATCATTCAAGACGCAGTCTTTTTGNAGGAGGCTGAGCAAGTGAAAGAGTTTTTCTATAATTTATTTTTGAAGTATTATAACTAGTAATCCAGTGAAGGATTAATCAGGGGAAATATCACATGTGCGGAGTCGTCGGNATCATCAGCAGCAGACCCGTTAATCAAGAAATATATGATGCATTGACGGTGCTTCAGCACCGAGGGCAAGACTCAGCGGGAATCATGACCGATAATCAAGGCGTCCTTTGCCTTAGAAAGAGCAATGGTTTGGTGAGCGATGTTTTTTCCACAGAACACATGACAAGACTGAGAGGCAATATGGGAATTGGTCATGTCAGATACCCAACTGCAGGCACNCTGAGCTCATCTGAGGCACAGCCTTTTTATGTCAATTCTCCATTTGGAATCTGCTTGGCTCACAATGGCAATTTAGTAAATAACGACGAACTCAGAAGACATCTAAGAGAAGTGGATCGNAGACATTTAAATACGGAGTCGGATACAGAGGCCTTGCTAAACCTCTTTGCTCACGAGCTTCAAGAAAATTTTGAAGGCCAATTAANGCCTGAAATAATTTTTGAGGCTGCTACACATCTNTTTGANAAAAGTTCAGGAGGGTATGCGGTTGTTTCAATGATTCTGAATGAGGGACTGGTTGCAATGAGAGACCCTAATGGCATCCGTCCACTCATACTTGGAAAAAGGGAAGTTGGTCAAGGAACAGAATATATGATTGCATCTGAAAGTGTGGCTTTGGATATTGCAGACTTTGAAATCATGAGAGACGTTAAACCCGGAGAAGTTATTTTCATCACCAAAGAAGGGGAGTTCTTCTCTAAACAATGCATCAAACCAAAATCTTATACGCCTTGCATGTTTGAGTTTGTGTATTTTGCGAGACCGGATTCAGTCATTGACGGCATGTCTGTTTATAAATCTAGGCTGAGAATGGGAGAGTATTTGGCTCAAAGGATCATTAAGGAAGGCCTGCATCATGATGTCGATGTGGTGATTCCAATTCCTGATACCAGCAGGTCCACTGCACTTCAGGTGGCACATCATCTCGGTGTCAAATACAGAGAAGGTTTCATTAAGAATCGATACATCGGGAGAACATTCATTATGCCTGGTCAAGAGATCAGAAAAAAATCAGTGAAACAAAAGCTCAATCCAATCGAGGTTGAAATNCGGGATAAGAATGTCTTACTGATCGATGACTCCATNGTCAGAGGAACAACATCTAAGAAAATAATACAAATGGCTCGAAACTCAGGTGCAAATAAAGTGTTTTTTGCATCTGCTGCACCACCCGTTAAATACCCCAATGTATATGGCATCGATATGCCTTCCACTGCAGAGTTATTGGCAAGCAATAGAACAGAGGAGGATCTTGCTAGGTACATCGGTGCAGATTGGTTGATTTATCAGGAACTGGATGATCTCATTTCAGCTGTTCAATTTGATGGATCAGATGCCCAGGCTTTTGATACCTCTTGTTTTTCTGGTGAATACGTGACGGGGGATGTGACCTCAAACTATCTTGAATTCATNGAGAGAAAAAGAAATGATGCGGCAAAAGCTAAGAAAGAAATTGAGCGCAAGCAGATAGATATTCAAGATCAATCATCAATGACTTTGAGCTAAATCCATCAATTCAACTTCAGCTTCATTCCATTTAAGTATGATTGCACTATTTTTGCTCCAATCACCCAATACATATCGAGTAAGATTTTTGCCCTCATTTGAAACTTTATGAATATTGGGTCTGTGGGTATGGCCATGAATCATTATTTCAATATNNTGATCATTGAATGCTTTTAAGACAGCATCTGTATTTACATCCATGATCTCCATTGCNTTATTCTCCTTTGAGTCTTTGCTNGCATCTTTTGCTTCACCTGCGATTTTTTCACGCTTTGATATTGGAAAATTAAGGAAGTCTTTTTGCCATAGAGGGTTTCTGACTACAGAACGAAATGCCTGATATTCCTTATCATCAGTGCATAACTCATCACCATGAGTGAGCATTACTTTTTTAGTATCAATTTCAATGATGCGTGGATCATTGATTAATTCGATTGATGAAGCTTTGCAAAAATCTTCCCCAATTAAGAAATCTCTATTGCCATGCATGATCGCGACACTTATATCTCGATCTGAGAGCATAAGAAGCCGATCACTGATGTATTGACTGAGCTCCGAAACATTGTCATCCCCAATCCATGACTCAAATAGATCTCCGAGAATATACAGAGAATCATTCTGGTTTAGGTCATCCAAGAATGCAGTGAAAATGTTTGTTATTGGGGATTCAATTCTTTCTAGATGTAGATCTGAAATAAAATAGGTTGCCATTTGGAATTAGTCGATACGATTGACTTCAAGAATAATGATTGGTGCAACCGGAACATCCTGAAATCCTTTTGTGCTTTGGGTGGCATTGCTCGCAATACCATCAACGACTGAAAACCCACCGATGACATCTCCAAACACTGCATAACCCCATCTCGTTGGCATTGGATCGAGAGAAAAATTATCATTTAAATTGATATAGAACTGAGAGGATGCTGAGTGTGGTTCATTGGTTCTCGCCATGCCCAAAGACATCCTTTGATTTTTTAAGCCATTTCCAGACTCATTGATAATTTCTGGCAATGTCTCAATTTCAGAAAGATCTACATTGTAACCACCGGTTTGAATGACAAACCCTGGAATGACCCGATGAAAGATTGTGCCAATGTATAAACCTGATTCAACATAGTTAAGAAAATTTTCTACACTTTTTGGGGCTCGATTGCGATCAAGTTCAANCANAATGGTNCCAGAGGTCGTCACAATTTCTATTTGAGGATAATTTTCAGANGCATGAATCTTAAAGCTCATTAAACCGATAACCAAGAGGGCGGTTAGATTTTTAAATATATTTCTCATGAATCAGATTTTAGAATTAATTCCCTCGCAAGTAGAGTNTTTTTTATCAACATTGCTACAGTCATTGGCCCTACNCCACCCGGTACAGGAGAAATCCAAGACGCNCTTTCTTTCGCAGAGNTAAAATCAANATCCCCAGTGAGTTTTCCATTNTNATCTCGATTGATTCCAACATCAAAGACAACCGCACCTTCCTTNATCCAGTCTCCGGGTATAAAGTCTGCNTTACCCACTGCAACAGCTAGNATATCGGCCTGTTCCACATGTGATCGGAGATTTTCNGTGTATTTATGGCAAACCGTTGTGGTAGCGCCTTTGAGTAAGAATTCAAGATTCAGAGGTCTTCCGACTAAGTTTGATGCACCCACGATGACAACATGCTTCCCCATGGCATCGATTCCAATTTCTTCCAGCATTGTGATGACACCGATTGCAGTACAGGGTCTTAACAAAGGAATCCTTTGCATGAGTCTGCCAATGGTATATGGATGAAATCCATCCACGTCTTTCTTTGGATCTATGCTTTCTATGACAATTGTCTCATTNATGTGTTCCGGTAGTGGGAGTTGAACCAAAATCCCAGTAACTTCATCGTTCTCATTGAGCTCTTTAATCAGTTTGAGCAGCCGATCCTCTGAAATATCAACTTCCAAATCATAATTGAAGGAATTCATACCGACTTCCTTGCAAGCCATTCTTTTATTTCTGACATAGACGCTAGAGGCAGGATCTTGTCCCACTTGAATCACCGCTAAACCTGGCACTTGACCATCATTATCTATAATTGATTCAACNCGATCTTTTATCTCAGANCGTATTTTTTTTGCAATCGATTTTCCGTCAATGATATTAGCAGTCATTTTGGCTCCATTTGAGTTGATCCATGATATCAAAGAATGGTTAAGCGACATCCAGATAATTTAAAAATCTTAATGGAATTTAGNTTTTGATCAGTATAATACGATTCACTTCTTTGAAGTTTAATCGGGGCATAGCGCAGCCTGGTAGCGCATCTGCTTTGGGAGCAGAGGGTCGGGGGTTCAAATCCCTCTGCCCCGACCACTTNAAGATCATGAGAGGCGCCCGTAGCTCAACTGGATAGAGCATCAGCCTTCTAAGCTGAGGGTTATAGGTTCGAGTCCTATCGGGCGCGCCATGAAATACATAAAAAAAAATAAAATAATGCTTGTTTATGTCTGTATAGATATTAATATGCATACAAATTTAATTAGCTGGATATAAAAAATGGCAACAGGAAAAGTAAAATGGTTTAACCCAACAAAAGGTTATGGTTTCATAACACCCGATGAAGGAGACAAAGATCTTTTTGTTCATCATTCATCAATNCAAGGTGATGGGTATAAATCACTCAAAGAAGAGCAAAGCGTTACCTTCGACGTAGAAGATGGCGACAAAGGCCCTCAAGCAGTCAACGTAAGCTAATTACTCCGAATCTATAGGCTCCTCAGCTTAGTCGCTGAGGATAGTCTATTCTACTCTGTCAGACATGCGTAAGTTCTGATATTCTTATCTGAATGAAGTTACTACTAATACTGATACTTGTATTTAGCGGCGCTGTTCAGGCGGAAAAAAAGCCCAATATTGTCCTCGTCTTAATGGATAACTTTGGCTATGGAGAAATTGGAGTTTATGGCCGAGGTGTATTACGTGGCGCGCCAACTCCAAATTATTCTATTGAGAATGATNCTGGATCNCCTGGNCCTTAATNAAAAATAAAAAAATAACTNAGAGTCCATGACAGANAAAAAAGGAATTGCTTTAGCACTACATGATTGGAAGATNTTATTTCAGGACGATTGGAAGTCTCTNACNATTGCCCTTTACATGGTCCTTGTTGGCTATGGTGTCTTGGTTGGAATTCCTGTGATTAGTACTGCTTGGGTCACCAAGTTAGGTTTTACAGAAGTTGAGGTTGGCAGAGTTGCAGGGATGGACTTAGGTGGTCTTGCAGCAGGTTCTATTTTTACAGCATGGATAATTCAAAAGGTTAATAGGAGAATATTGGTCTTTTTTGGAATTGTCATTGCGGTTGTAGCAAATGCTTTATGCATTAGGTACGTCGATTATGAGACCGTTCTCTATTTGAGATTTATATCGGGCTTTGGGAGTGGTATCTACACATCTGTAGCGGTCGCAGTCTTTGGAATGTCGATAAGGCCTGCACTTGCATACAATTTGATGTTGTTTAGTTTTGCATTTTCTCAAGCTCTGGAAATGCAAGTATTGCCACAATTATCCATGAATGGAATTTATACTGCGTTTATAGTTTGTTTTCTAGCAACCCTGCCTTTTCTCGGTTGGCTGCAAAGTTATCCGCTGTCTAAAAATAACGATCATAGAAAAGCTCAACCTCGACAGACAAGCAAAAAATTCTCACTCGTTCCATGGATATGTTTGTTTGCAATATTCTTAACTTACATCAATATTGGGGCTTATTGGACCTATATTGAGTTAGCTGCACTCAGTGCGAATACAAATGCTGATTTTGTTGGTAGCACACTTGTCTGGGCATCATTCTGCTCGCTCTTGGGATGCTTTATTGCCACATTACTGAGTAATCGTTTCGGTTTAATACGCCCACTTCTCATTGCACTTATCACCATGGCAACCGGCGTTGGTTTGTTATCATTTGGTATCACGGAGCCTAAATTTTTAATGAGTGTCTTTACATTCAACATTCTTTGGATATTTACAGATGTTTACCAGATGGGATCCCTTGCAAATTTTGATGAGGGTGGTCGATATTCAGCGTATCTTCCTGCATCGCAAGGACTTGGACAGATTGTAGGACCAAATTTAGCAGCATCCATATTATCTCTTAACTTGGGTTATGAGAGTGTATTCATGATGTGTTGGGCAGCAGC
>NZHF01000065.1 GCA_002691305.1 Gammaproteobacteria bacterium
TAGTTTTGCACTACCGGGGTTATTTTTTATAGGTCTTTCTGATTACTTACAGTTTATTAGACAAATATTCTCTAACTGAATCAAGGGCAAGGGGTATTTTTTTGGCATCGGAACCGCCTGCTTGAGCAAAGTTCCCTTTTCCACCTCCGTTACCATTCAAGGCAGCAGCGATAATATCTGCAATTGATTTTGCCTCAATTCTTGATGTTAAATCATCGGTTACGCCAATGGTAAATGTGACCTTCCCTTTTTGATTGGTTGACGAAAGCACGATCACTCCGGATTTGAGCTTATTCTTATACTGATCGATAGCACCGCGCATCACACTCGACTCGATGTCATTATCGAGTTCTTTATATAGATAATTGATTCCACTAATACTTTCTGTACTGCTCTCATCTTCGGATGATTGTCCAGAGGCAATTTTTGATTTAAGTTGTTTGATTTCGGATTGCAGTTTTTGATTGGCATCCAGTAAAGATTCAACTTTAGTAGTGACATCCTCTCTTCGGGTTTGGAGTAAATCCGTCAGTGATTCAATCAAATACTCTGTTTCTTTTGCCCACTTCAATGCTTTATCTCCTGTGATTGCCTCTATTCTTCTCGTTCCTGAGGATATACTCGACTCTGAAATGACTTTGAATATACTAATCTCACTCGTGTTTGCAACATGAGTTCCTCCGCATAATTCTTTTGAAAAGTCTCCAACATCTAGCACCCTGACATCATCGCCATACTTCTCTCCAAAAAGAGCCATTGCTCCTGAGTGGATGGCGTCATCATGTTTCATGATACTGGTTTGAACGTCAATATTCTCCTCAATTTTCTCATTCACAATCGATTCAATTTCCCTTATTTCGCTTGCACTGAGCGATTGATGATGAGAAAAATCAAATCTGATTTTTTCATCATCNACCAATGAACCTCTTTGCTGAACGTGGTCACCCAGTATCATCATGAGTGCTTTNTGAAGCATGTGTGTACCAGTATGATTTAATGTGATTGATTTTCTCCTAACAGGATTCACTGAAGCCAATATTTTATCCCCGACCCTTAGNTGACCNGAAGAGACGGTTCCAAAATGAGCAAAGGCATCGCCTGAGAATTGAGTATCCATGACCTCAAAAGCGCTTTCATTTGAATTGAANGAGCCTTGATCACCAACCTGACCCCCGCTTTCAGCATAAAACGGTGTTTTATCCAGAATGACCTGACCAAACTCACCCTCTTTTAGCTCGCTGGAACCATCTTTTCCAAATACACCTATGATTTTGCTCTCGGTCTCAAGATTGGCATACCCATCAAATTGACTTNTTAGNTCATGATCAAGAGTGAGNGATTCATCGCTCTGAAACTTACTTGCTNTCCTGGCCATCTCTCTCTGCTTGTCCATNGCCNTCTCAAANCCNTCTCGGTCAACCTCTCTGGAAATACTTCTGGCAATATCAACCGTCATGTCCAAAGGAAATCCATAGGTATCGTATAACTTGAATGCAAATTCACCAGAAATGGTTTCATCATTTGACCGATCAAATTCTTTCTGTAAAAGATTCATGCCTTGAGCAAGGGTTGATGCAAACCTCTCCTCTTCCATTAAGATGATTCGCTTTATGTAGTCTTTCTTNTCATTCAAGTCAGGGTAAGTTGAACCCATTTCATCTGCCAAAGCATCCACAAGCTCNTAGAAGAATGGGGTCTCTATTTTCAGGTCATAACCATGCCTCAATGCCCTTCTGATTATTCTTCTGAGAACATAACCTCTCCCTTCATTATCGGGCGTGACTCCATCCATAATAAGAAATGCAGAGGAACGAATGTGATCAGCAATCACTCGATAGTGACTCTCCTCTCCTCCTTCTGATTGATTCTTTATGGCATTTATCAGTTTCTGAAATAAATCAATATCATAGTTACTGCTAACCCCCTGCATCACTGCCGCAATTCTTTCCAACCCCATTCCAGTATCGACAGAGGGTTTTGGTAAATCAATGAGAGCTCCGTTCGCTTGCCGTTCGTATTGCATAAAGACAAGATTCCATATTTCCACAAATCGATCGCCATCCTCCTCATCGGTTCCAGGAGGGCCTCCATCTATNTGTGCNCCATGATCAAAAAAGATTTCGCTGCATGGTCCGCATGGTCCTGTTTCACCCATCGACCAAAAGTTGGACTNCTCGCCCAATCGAATCAGTCTATCTTCTCCAATACCGATCTTATCGAGCCAAATTGCTGCAGCCTCATCATCGTCTTGATATATCGTTATCCAAAGACGGTCTCTATCAAGGCCCAACTCATTGGTAATAAAATCCCATGCAAAAAGGATTGCATCCTCTTTAAAGTAATCTCCAAAACTAAAGTTTCCAAGCATCTCAAAAAAAGTATGNTGACGTGAAGTGTAGCCCACGTTCTCAAGATCGTTGTGCTTACCACCTGCTCTAAGACATCTTTGCACGCTCACTGCTTTTGAATATCCCTGATCGTCTTTGCCTAAGAATATGTCTTTGAATTGCACCATCCCTGCATTGGTAAACAAAAGTGTTGGATCATTGGCGGGAACCAATGGAGAGCTCTTAATGCTTTGATGATCCNTTGATTCAAAAAAATCAATAAAAGCTTGTCTTATTTCACTTGTTTTCATTNTTTCGTNTTAATTTTTTTNTCAGNAAATCTTTTGCTTTTTCTATNTGGCTNCGAGTAAATCCTCTGTAGCTTAAAAACTTCATTAACTTCAATTGCTTATCATAATCAAGTTCTGTCTCATTCCCCAACTTTTTGTTCATGGTTTCATAAGCGAGCTCACACCATTGCTCTTCGCTTATGCCCTCTAATGCATGATTCACTAGCACTTCGTCCACGCCCCTTTGCAATAACTCTGAAAAGATAATGTTCGGTCCCTTGCCTCTTTCAAATCTTGACCTCAAGTATGCCTCAGCAAATCGTTCGTCACTCAGAAGGCCTTCATCTATTAATTTATCCAATTCAGAATTAATAATATGGGAAGCAAATTTTCTTTGCTGGAGTTTTCGATAAAGCTCAAGANGCGAGTGCTCTCTTCGAGCAAGAAGGTCCATTGCTTTCTTTCTGGCTAGTGCTTGATCAGTGATCTGTTCAGTCAAAGCTAATGATTNTGAATTAAAANATTATTTACTTTGAATNAGTTTTTCACGAATTTTCTTTATCAATCCTTTGGCTATTTTAGGATTCTCGGATAAGAACTCTCTGACGTTTTCTTTGCCTTGTCCAATTCGATCACCATCATAGCTATACCATGATCCTGATTTCTCAATCAAATCATGTTCGACGCCCATATCAATGATCTCTCCCTCTGTTGAAATCCCATGTCCATAAATAATTTCAAATTCTGCAAGCTTGAATGGNGGGGATACTTTATTTTTCACCACTTTTACTCGAGTCTGATTGCCGACAATCTCATCGCCTTTCTTGATGGCTCCAATTCTTCTAATATCCAACCTAACAGAGGAATAGAATTTTAGTGCATTTCCACCAGTTGTGGTTTCGGGGCTGCCAAACATTACACCAATCTTCATTCTGATTTGATTGATGAAAATCACCATGGTGTTTGATTTCTTAATGTTTGCGGTTAGCTTTCTGAGAGCCTGTGACATTAAGCGGGCCTGTAAACCAACATGGGTNTCTCCCATCTCTCCTTCAATTTCTGCTCTTGGTGTCAGTGCTGCCACNGAATCAATGACAATTAAATCCACAGCNCCTGAAGCAACCAACATATCGGTTATCTCTAAGGCTTGCTCTCCAGTGTCTGGTTGTGAAACGAGAAAATCCTTGGTATTGACTCCAATTTTTTCAGCATAAATTGGATCAAGGGCATGCTCTGCATCGATGAAGGCAGCGGTACCGCCCNCTTTTTGGCATTCAGCAACTACTTGCAAGGTAAGTGTTGTTTTACCGGATGATTCGGGGCCGTAAATTTCCACAACTCGACCTTTCGGTAAACCGCCTATGCCTAATGCAGCATCCAGTCCGATCGAACCTGTTGAAATTGCTTCTATTGATCGATCAACACTGTCATCGCCCAACTTCATCAGCGACCCTTTGCCGAACTGTTTATCTATTTGAGCGAGAGTTGATTCAAGTGCTTTATCTCTGTTTTTTTGATCCATTATTTTTCTCTGAGATTAAATTTTAAATGAGTAAATTGAGAGGTAAATTATAGCTTTTTAGTCGGCAGAATTCTCATTTGTTTTTGCTATTCTTGACTCTCTATAAAGAATAATAATTCCACACATAATTATTATTATTGCGCCCAGCCATACCCTTGAATCGACAACCTCATTAAAAATAAAATAGCCGGCAAGGGATGCCCAGATAAGGCCTGTATACTCAAATGATGTGAGCAAAGAAGCCTCGGCTTTTTGCAAGGCAAGGTTGAAAAAAATAAATGCCAATCCACCCGTTAAACCGGTNAAAAAGAATAAAAAGAANTCCCATGGAACCAGAGGCACCCAATTGAAGTAGCTTCCGATTGCTCCCATCAATGTGGGGCCAATAAATATATAGAAACTAAGGTTGGACACAGACTCTCTATTGGATAGTTTTCTTGCGGTTAATGCGGTCAATGCATAAGTGACTACTCCAATAAGTGCATAGATTGTTCCCTCAGAGCTGAATTCAGTACTCGGTTGAAGAATGACGAGTACTCCGAAAAACCCAACCAAAACAGCACACCAACGCCATACGCCGACTTTCTCATTTAACAATGGCCCTGACAATGCAGTGATCATGATTGGTGCAATAAAAACAATCACCATGATGTTCACCAATGGGAGAAGCGCAAGCGCAGCNAAAAAGGTATATGAAGACAATGACATCAGGCATGTTCTGAGGAAATGCCAACCGGGTATCTTTGTCTTAAAGCCCCTAATTCCGCCCATATTGATACCGATCATTGCCAAAATAATCAGTGAGAAAAGTCCTCGAAGAAACGTCAATTGAAGAACTGGATATTTATAAAGCAGGATCTTGGCGATAACATCCAATGTAGCCATCAGAAAAACAGCAATTAGGAAATAGCCAATGGCTACCAATGTGGTTTTATTTTTCAAGATTGATTGCTCTTATTTGATTTGATCGCACCCGCCTTTTACAGGAAGCTTAATCTTTTTAAATAGGTTATCAACCTCTGCTTGAGTTTTTGAAGATGCAGCATTATTGATAATGCTTGGTGTGAGATGCTCGGAGAATAAGTTAATAAAACTCATTGCGTAACGACTGAGAACCATTCCGCGACGAAACCCAAAATATGTGGTGCATTTTGGAAAAATATTCTCGCCACTGATGGCAATAAATTCTTCATTGTCATCGCATTCATAGGCCATTCCCGATATAACGCCTACGCCCATTCCCATCTTGACATAGGTCTTAATGATATCGGCATCTCTTGCGGCAAAGACAATATTGGGTTCAAGTTTGTTCTTCTTAAAAGTTTCAGTAAATGATGTATCGGGACCCACACTGAATGCGTATGTCACCAGTGGCTCCTTTGCAATTCTCTTGATGGTGAGGTTTTTCATGTGTTTTTTCAAAGGATGATCCAATGGTGCGATGATTGCATTAAACCAATGATATGCAGGCAAAAGCACNAACTCGTCTGATANATCAGTCAAGTCTGTTGCAATGGCGAAATCAACTTCGTTATTTTTGACCATTTCTATGATTTGTTCGGAAGATCCAAGCTTCAGTTCCAGTTTAATCTTTGGATAGTCTTCCTTAAAAACCTTGACCACTTCGGGCAAAACGTATCTTGCCTGAGCAGATGTCGCCGCAACCGTCATGACGCCTTCGTCTACTTTCGATATTTGATTTCCAATGACTTTAATATTCTCAACATCTTGAAGGATTTTTCTTGCATAAGTGGTGACTCTTTCTCCCAGAGGTGTCAGTGACTCGATTTTCTTACCTTTTCTGATAAATAAATGTGCGCCCAACTCATCCTCAAGCAACTTAACTTGTTTACTAATACCCGGTTGGCTGGTGTTTGAAAACTCAGCAGCCTTGCTGATATTGAGCTTATTATCAACCACAGAAATAAGATATTTGAATTGTGTGAGTGTCATGATTTCAAATGATATAACTATTTTTTATATAAAGAATTATATTACTTTTATTCATAAAGAAAAGTACATCATTTCCAAGTTCACTCGTGATGGAATCTTAAAAGTGGGATATGATACTTTGATGTTCTTAAAACTTTTTAAATTCATCTTTAAAATCTTCATCTGCCTGTTTGCTGCAGTAGTTATTTATATTGGATATCTTTATGTTCAAAGCCCAACGGTGGTGACTCGGATTACATCCATGATCATGGGGGAAGCAACGGGTGATCTTGAAATCATCAATGCAAATGAAGCATTTGCCCTGAAGTATAGTTCTTCAAAAAAGATATCGGAAGATTCTCTTGAAGCAGCAATAAACTTTTCAAAGAATATGGATTCACATGCTCTACTGATCTATCAGGGTGATGAGGTCATTCTTGAGAGATACTTTGATGGATTCGATGCTCAAACGATCAGTGATACGCAGTCAATGCATAAGACAGTGCTTGCAATGATGGTTGGTATTGCAATCAATGACGGCATGATTAAAAGCGTTAATGAGCCCGCTTCGAATTACTTGGATGAATGGAAAAATGATTCAAGAAACCTTATAACCATAAAACACTTACTTCAGCAATCCAGCGGACTGGATTACCCAGAATTCTCTTTTCATCCCTTGAGCGATTTCAATAAATTAATGCTCGGAGATGACGTGACGAAGATGACACTTCAACAAAAGGCCTATCGAAAACCAAATCAAGTGTTCGAATACAATGGAGTAAACCCTCAGAATCTAGGTCTGTTGCTTCAACGTGTCTATGGCAAAAGATATGCAGAACTCCTCTCTGAAAAATTATGGCAAAAATTTGCACAAAGCGACGCAACAGTCGTTTTAGACTCAGAGAAAAATCAAATGCCAAGAACATATTGCTGCCTCAATGCCACTGCAAAAGATTGGCTGAGAATAGGTATACTCATTCTCAATGAAGGTCAATTGGGTCAAAAACAAATCGTGCCAAAGTCATGGATTACAGACATGAAGACGCCAGCTGAAACAAATCCAAATTATGGTTATCTCACTTGGCTTGGTACAAAGCATCAGCAAAATAGGGTTTATAACCCAAAGAGCACTGCAACGGGTTTCCATTCTGAGCCATTCGATGACAGCGATATTGTTTATTTGGATGGATTTGGAGGTCAAAGAGTTTATGTCATACCTTCGAAGGAATTGGTTATTGTAAGAACAGGAGCAGGCCAAATGGGATGGGATGATTCCGTCCTACCGAATACAATCAGCAGAGGAATAAGAAATGATTAGGCGATTTATAAAATTCATATTGATTTCTATTGTGATAGTAATAATTGTGATCAGTTCTATCATTGGCTCGGCAAGCATGGGGCTTTTTGGTCTTTTTTGGGAGAGATGGACAAACGCCTTAAGTAATCCATTGGATCCTGATTTTTCTTGGTATCAACCCCTTGAAAGAACCAATGGAAACTTCGAATCCCCTCTTGATAGCATTTCCTCAGAGCAAAGTGAAATTCCTCTGAGCGTGTTTCAAGAAGCAAAAGAATATGCACAAAATCATGGAAGCAAAAGCCTTGTCATTCAACACAAAGGTAAAATTGTTTTCGAATCTTATTGGCAAGAAACAAACCCTGACTCTCTTTTTGGTCTTCACTCTTTTACCAAAACAATGAATGCGCTTTTGGTGGGTCATTTAATCAATGACGGATACATAAAATCAATAGATGAATCCGTTTCAGATTATATTGAAGAATGGCGAGATGGTGATAAAACAAACATCACAATAAAGCATCTTCTTCATATGTCAGGAGGCCTTAAAGAAACATTTGATTACTCTCCATTTTCAGATCGAATTCAAAGAGCCTATGGAACAGATATTGTGAATGCAAACCTCAATATGGATCCAGAAATAGATCCTGGAACTGTATTTTCCCATAATAATTACAATAGTCAGATACTTGGTATTTTAATCGAAAGAGCATCTGGAAAAAGGTACAGCGAATATTTTTCAGAAAAGATTTGGTCCCCACTCGGGAGTCGAGATGCATTCTTCTTTGTTGATAGACCCGATGGAATGGTTCATACCGACTGCTGTATGTGGGCTTCAATCAGAGACATGATTCGGATTGGTGAAATGCTTATGAATAAGGGGCTCTTCAAAAATAAAGAGATCCTGCCAAAAGGATGGGTGGAACAAATGATTACGCCATCAGAGCCAAACAATAATTATGGAATGCAAATCTGGTTAGGTAATGAGTATGAAGAAAGAAGAGCTTATGATGCCAGGCTGACGATGTATGCAAACTATCATAGCGAACCTTATGTCACAGATGATCTTTTCTTTATGGATGGTATCGGCAAACAAAGAATGTATATGATTCCTTCCGAATCGCTTGTGATATTAAGAACAGGAGACAATTCACCCGATTGGGATGACTCAAAGCTACCAAACTTAATCCTGAATGCTTTGAAATAAACTCACTCTTTTTCTGTTGAGCTAATCATTAAAAGCCTGCCGCCAACATCATCTGTGATAATAATCTCGCCATTGTTTGTTTCTGCAATGCCCACAGGTCTTCCAAAAATCTCACCTCTATCCTCGCTGGCTATAAAACCTGATAAAAAAGTTTCAATTATTCCTGTTGGTTTACCGTCTATAAATGGGATAAAAAGAACATCGTAACCCGTGAGTTTTGATGTTGATACTCCGCCTCGACGAACCACAAAAGCGCCATCTTTATACTTACCATCGATGTTTTTTCCACTGTGGAACAATAAGCCCAATGGAACAGAATGTGCATCAAGAGGTAAATCAGGCATTAATGAGGTCTGTTTTGCTTGCTTTACTTTGTCTGGATTAAGCTGGATCTGGGTTGGATCGGCATAATCTTTAAAATAAACATATGGCCACCCATAAAAAGCTCCATCTTTGACTTCGGTCAGATAGTCAGGGGGTGTAAATTCTCCAATCCCGTCTCGCTCATTGACGGTTGCCCATAAGCTTCCATTTTCTGTATAAAAATCCAATCCCACAGGATTCCTTAAGCCAAATGCAAGTATCCTTTTCTGACTGCCATCAAGGTTTATTTCCCAAATTGCAGCCCTGCCTTCTTCATTCACGCCTTCTGCGTTTACATTCGTCCCCGAGCCAACAGCGATCAAAATCTTATCGCCTGTCTCATTTAGGATAATATTTCTAGTCCAATGATTATTTGGAGGCCCAGATGGCAGATCGATAATCTTCTCAGCATCGCCTGTAAGGGTAAAATTCTTAAATGGGTACCTGATCACAGAATCGGTGTTTGCCACATAAAGACTCTCATTGCTGTACAGCATTCCAAACGGTTGATTAAGACCCTGAATGAGATTTGTCAATTGAGGAGGGTTTTGATTCACATCAATCTCAATAATGGTGTTGGGAGACTTCCCGAATATATTCATGCTGGTAAGAAGACGGATGGTTTCCTCTGGCATATTTGGCAATGCTTCGGTCTTTGATCCAGAGACCAGAATATTTCCATTGGGTAATACAATTGGCCACCTGGGCGAATCCAGTCCAGCCACAAGTGTCTTTACCTCAAATCCTTCTGCGACCCTAAGCTCTATTTTTTCATTATCAATAAAGACAGGAAGCCTCATGACACTTCGTCCTGGCTCTGGAATTTCTGCAGCCAGTAAATTGCCATGCAACAATGGAATAAGCATCAGAAGTGCTTTGGTGTATTTAAAATGTATCCTCATAAACAATAATGGGCAGTATTTGAACTGCCCATTATTATAACCAAGCTTGGCTAAATAGCCGATGATTTACATGTATTGTTCTCGATACCAATCATTCATGTCATCTCCGGTTGAGAGAATCACATCATCATGACTAGCAATGTATTCAAATGCTCTTTTCAGATGTTTGAATTTATTTGGTTGACCCACATGGAATGTATGCAAACATATTGGCATACACCTCGCATTGGTTGCTCCTTCCTCATAGAGGACATCAAATTGATCAACAATCATGTCTCCAAAAGCTTCCGATGAAACACCAACGCCTGAATGCCCTAAGAATGCAGGAATATCATTGAGCTCAACAGTGTATGGAACAGCAATGAGATTATTTTGTGGTGTATTAAACTTAAATGGATGATCATCCGCAGTATAGTCGCAAAGATACTCCACACCATTCTCTTCCAAAATTCTTGGTGTATTGTCCGTGTGAGTAAGAAATGGACTCAACCAACCTTTTGTTTTCTTGCCCAATGCTTCTTCCATTGTTTGGCAAACGGTACTGATGATTTCTCTTTCTTTCTCCTCAGGAAGAGGCGTATGACCTCCTTCACCGTCCGGTGGATTTCCAATGAAATTGGCAGGTGCATTATTGATCCCATGCCCAATGAATGCCCAATCCCTTGCTAGAGACTCTTCAATGATTCTAGGATATTCTCTGATGATTTCAGCATTCAGACAAACCGTTCCTCTCATGCCTAATTTATCCATCAGTTCCATCATTCTCCACAAACCTACTCGGTTTCCGTAGTCTCGCCATCCATAATTTAATGGATCCGGAGAGAAGGCAGCAGTCCCAGGGATCAATGATGTTCCTGGTATTGCAGCAGGAAAATGTTCAATGTTAATGTATGGTAACACTGCAACTCTTGCGCCATCTGGCAGCTTAAAAGGTTCTCGGTCAATAATTGGCACGTAATCATAGTGCCTACATTGTGTTAATTCACTCATAGTCTTTCCTCAAAAATAATTTATAAAGTATTTAGATAATTCATTGTCATTTCTTTGCTGATTACATCGCCATATTTGGCATTGATATCAAAAAGATTGGCTTCGTGTGGGCCTTCCGCCCTATCGCCTATGCATTCTCTTACACAGATCGGTCTAAACCCATGCTGAACTGTATCAACAGCTGTTGCTCGGATGCATCCAGAAGTAGTGCAACCAGTGATAATCAAAGTATCTACTCCGAGCCCATTTAATGTTGAGACCAATGAAGTCCCAAAAAAAGCACTGGCATATTGTTTAACAATAACCACCTCACCCTCTTGAGGCTCTACCCCCTCACAAAACTCTGCATAGGGATGCCCTTCAACTAAATCAAGCAATACTGGAGCTTTCTTAATCCAAACACCTCCGTCCTCATAATTGGGTTTCGTATACAGAACTCTTGTGTGAATGATGGGTACATTCTTATCTCTTGCCAATGCAAGTAATTCTGGCATTTCTTTCACGCACTCAATTACTCCTGGTGCATAAAGTGCAGACCCTTCAGTGGTGTAGCCCTGAAGTAAATCGATTACGATCAATGCTGATTTTTCACCAAAACCTAACCCGTTATCCCAAACTCCAGCGTAATTGTCTTCTGTTGATTGATCCACCATAAAAAACTCCCTAAAAATTGTCATTTTGCCCTGTAATTATTCTTACAAAGCGACCTTTTATACTAACTTATGTTTTAGGATTTTGTGAATTCTTTATTGAAGTTCGCCTTGGCAACGTAAAGGCATGAAAAAGCCAAAACCATTGAAATGAGATTCACTGAGGTGATGGATTGACCCAATGCCATTTCATCTCCAAACCAGTAATCAGTAATAAAACCAATACCTGTGGTTGCAAGGAGAGCGGTGATTAGATTTAAAAATAACATATACACTGCTGAGACTTGGGCTCTCAGTTGGTTAGGCGTAACAATTTGTAACACAGTCGCTGATATGGCAAGCGGCATACTCGCAACAAAAACAAACAGGTGCAACCACCAAAGAGTATTCTCCAAGCTCTGATCATTCATTACAAAATAAACGATTGGCACTGTTACGATGCAAATTGATAATGCAACTTTAAAATAACCATCTTTGTAGCCTTTCTTCTTGAAAAAATCAATCAACCAACCACTGAACAAAACCCCGGTTGTTGACAAAAAGAAAATAATTACACCCAGTGTTTTTCCACTGTCTGCAATACTCATTTCATGGATTCTTTGAAGGTACACAGGAATCCATGTCAAGGCTGTGCTAATAGGAGTCGCCATGAATGCAAAGCCCAAGAAAATAAATAAATATATTCTCCAGCGTTCACGCATGTATCTGATGGCATCTGAGATAGAGACTTTAGCTTCAAGAGAGTCTTCAATGCCGGTTCTTTCGGGCTCTCTAACAGTTAACATCAAAAGCCCAATTAAAACTCCTGGAAGCCCAACAATTATAAAAGCCATCTGCCACGGCTTCATTTCACCTAAAAGCGGAAGAATAATTGACTCTGAATTTACAACATATCCAACCACTGCTCCGCCAATAATAAAGGCCAGACCGCCTCCAACCATAGCGCCTGATTTATATGCCCCCATGGCTCTTCCCAGTTTATCTTCACTAAAATAGTCTGCGATCATAGAGTATGCTGCTGGAGTCAATGCAGCTTCTCCAACCCCGACCCCAACTCGAGCAAGGAAAAGCTGGAAAAAACTTTTTGCGAGGCCGCAGACTGCAGTCATGATGCTCCATAAAAATATACCAGTGGCTATAATCAATCGCCTGCTTTTCACATCAGAGTATTTGGCAATTGGTATACCAGCGATGGTATAGAATATTGCAAATGCAAAACCCATCAACAATCCCATTTGGGCATCTGTGGTGCCTAAATCCTCTTTAATGGGAGTAACCAAAAGGCTGAGAATTATTCTGTCGACAAATGAAAGCACATAAGCCAAAAGCAAAACAAAAACGGCATACCAAGCAACCAAAGAATCTTGATCCTTTGTTTTAATTAGATCATTCATTCCCTTCCTTTATAAAAATTGCAATTTCATCTAATTCTGAAGTTTCTAACCAGTTAAACCCAGGCATAACCCCTCCTGAAATTGAATCTTCAGAGTTAGGCATTCGGCCAATTTTAAGGAATTCCACAATAGCATCTGTACTCATATCTTTAAGAAACATAGAGTCTTTCAAGGTGACGCCCAAACCATCGATCCCATTGAGATCAGCGCCATGACAAAATCCACATCTTGCATTATATTTTTCATTGAAAGATGTCGATTGATCAACAATTGGAAGGGAATAAAAACCACTGTCATCCTGGATATCATAGCTTCTTGATGACATTCCGAATGCTTGAACTTCAACTACAGGCGTTTCAATTATTGTTAAATTCTCACTATCGATCACTCCGGGTGCATTCAAACTATAAGATCCCATAGAGATTATGGAAACAATAGAAGCCGAAAGAACCAAAGTCATCTGCTTGGAAAACATCAGTTTTAACTTTGGAATAGAGTTCACGAATGTAATGATCAAAATACTTGAGCAAAGTAAGATCCCTATATGCAGAATAAAAACCAAAACCTCAGGAGAATTTTGACTCCCCTGATCGTAAATTTTTGTAAGTGTATTTGCTGACTCAATGCTATTCGAACTCAAGGAATCATAGGCCCAATTCACATCAAACCAATTTTGAATTGCAGTAAATAAACTTGCCGTTATTGCAAACCCCAAAGCGTAACCAGATTGTCTATAGACTCCAAATAAGCCCGACACCATTCCTGCTCTCTCGGGAGGGGCACTAGACAGCATTAAATTATTATTAGGTGAAAAGAAGAGACCCGTTCCTCCACCAATAAAAATCATGGCAGGAATGATCTCCATTGCTCCTGAATCAACATTAACAAGGAAAAGCATCATGTATCCAAATCCTGTTAGAAAAGCACCGCTCATGCATAATTTTTCTGGGCCGATACGATCAGAAAAGTTACCAGCTACTGGACTTATGACCAATGTCGCCAATGCAGCAGCACCCAGAGCTAAACCTGCATCCCAAGCTTTTAACTCAAGACCATTGATCATAATGATTGGTAAAATAAATAAGTAGACAGGAAAGCTTGCAAAGACAGAAGTAAATGCAATGGATGCTTTTGTGAATTCATTATTTTTAGAAAAGAGCGACAAATCAATCAATGGATCATCATGTTTCTTCTCCTGCCTTAAAAACAAACCAAAGAATAAGAATCCCAGAAAGAAGATAATCCAAACCATTGGCTCTAAATGATTGTCTTCAACAGGCAATTTATTGCAACCGTAGAGTATCCCGTACAACGCAAATGTTAAGAAAACTGCTCCAGAATAATCATATGATTTTTGACGTTCAGAAAATTTAAATGGCTGTTTAAAACCAAGCGCAAAGAATGCTAAAAGAATGGCAAGAATTGCAAAAGGTATTCTTGACCAAAAGATTGCCGTCCAATCATATGCATCAAGCAACCAACCGGCAAATATTGGACCCATGACAAAACCAACCGCATTTGCTGCTTGAAGAATTCCAAGAGCACTTCCTCTTTTTTTAGGACCGTACATTGCAGTCGCTATTGCAAATGTTGTGGGAAGAAAAAGCGCCATACCAAATCCTTGAACGAATCTGATTGCAATGAGTGTATTGGCATCAGGAGCCCATGCACAAGCAATCATGGCCAATGAATAAATTAATGTTCCAATTTGGAAAAAGCGAGCATGGCCAATTCCATCTGCCATTTTGGCTGCCAATAACATTGGTCCACTTGCTGCAATTAAATATCCTAGAGCAACCCAAACAATTTCACTGGTGCTTGAATCCAATTTATCGATCATGTCAGGTATGGCAATTGGGGTAAAACTTGAATCCAAGCTGGCCATAACGGAGGACAGCACAAGTGACGTCATGATTAGAAAAATGCGACTGTTTGATAATTGCATCTTTTATTGCCTTACTTGTTATGAATCAATAGATCTTGACGTCAGGGATACTAAACAAAGATTTCCATTCTTTTGCAATAAGGATATCCATCAAACGTGACTCTTTGCCTTCTTGCTTTTTCTCCATCTCAAACTGCATTGTAATAAGGGCCTCATCTACAGCATCGCCAAATATACTTCTAAGATATTCTGTAGGCACCCTTGGCTCTTCTGAAAAATCACCATTTTCATCAAAGTTAGGTGGCAACATTGGAGGAACATAAAAAACATTTGGATCAGTTCCATACTCTGGATGCAATGGCAGTGCAACTTTCCATTGGTAAACCAGTTCATGAATGGGTCCATCTTCATCCTCTAAAAAGCCTACAAATCTTAATCTGCCAGGACACTGTCTGGCACAAGCAGGTGCGACTCCTTCTTCAAGTCTGGGAAAACAAAATATACACTTTTGTGATTTTCCAGTGATGTAATTGAAATAAATTTTGTCATAAGGGCAGGCCTTATTGCATTCTCTAATTCCTTGGCACTTATCCTGGTCGATGAGAACAACACCGTCCTCTTCCCGTTTGTAGATTGCTCTTACTGGACAAGCTTCTAAGCAAGCTGGTTTGGTGCAATGATTGCACATTCTCGGCAGATAAAAGTGATAGTTATTTGGATAATCACCCGAACTTGTATCTTCATCCCAGTTAGAGCCTTTGGTCATTGGTTTTTCTTGTTGAAGACGAACCTCAACACCCTTAAAGTAAACTTCATCGTGATTCAGAGGGATCTCTTCGCCATGATCCTCTTTGGCAGGCATTACACCGTCTCGCTTAAGTTCACCTTGCTCATCAAAGCCTCCGCCTCCTTCTTCCCAATATCTTGGATAACCAGGTCCAGGTTTTGTTTCGACATTATTCCAAAGCATGTATTCCTGCCCTGGCTCATCGGTCCATAATGACTTGCAAGCGGTTGTACATGTTTGACAACCGATACACTTATTTAGATCTATCACCATTGCAACCTGACCCATTTTTAACCTCCAGCTACATCTACTTGTGAAATGGTTTCCTTTTGCCAACCGAAGTCATCCAATAGGAATCTACTTAATTCTATAACAATTTTAGTATAGATATCACTCTCATCTAAAATGCTTAACTTCTTCGAGAGTTGGGGCACCCAATTATTAAGATGTTTTTCAGTAAAATCATACTGCCCCAATTGAAAAGAGAGTTTGTCTTTGTCTGCTTTGAGTTCACCAACAGCAAGAAAGTGGATAAACTCCAATTCAATTGAGAGATGATCCATTTGCCATTGAAACTCTTCATTCAACTCATACCCAAAAAATTCATAAAAGCGAACAAGGTCCTCTCTTAACTTTGCCGGTTGGGCCAAGAATAAATCTTCTCGGATTGGTGCGGGTGGTCCCTCATCTCCAACTTCAAATAAGACACTATATTTTTGCCTGAGTTGATTTTCATCGGTTGCCAAATATTCACCCAAGATATCCTTCATTTCAAAATCATAGGGCAACCCATCAAATGAAATTTCAGGAATCAGGCTTAATGATTTTATATCATGCGGAGAGCTTAGTAACTGAGAAAAAAGGGAGTATGCATTGGCTCGAGGCAAAGCAGTGGAATCACTGTCTCTCTTGCCCTCAATAGAAGATCTTTCCACAGAAGATGTCCTATGCAGTTTTTTCAAAATCACAAGTAAAGTCCTTGTAAGTTTGATTGGGTGCGAACGCCAAAGGCTGATAACCAAGATGACCATAATCCCCCGCCATAGATGTTGGTTTTATTAAACCCCCTGTGGGGATGACTTCACTGAAATTTTTTCCATCTTTAAACATCTTAGGATCCCAGCCATGATACATAAACAACATTCCAGGCTGAATGCCTGAACTGACATGTGCCATAGCAGAAAATTCACCTGCAGAGTTATAGATCCTAATCATATCGCCATCAGAAACTCCTCTTTTAGATGCATCATCTGGATTCACATAAATGTCTGGCTCACCTCGTTGCAGACTCAATAAAAATGAATCGTCTCTCCAAGTGCTATGAATTCCATGTCTTGCATGGCCCATCATCATTCTCATTGGGTAGCCTTCAATCTCGAGTGGCTCTTTAAAAGTTGGAAGGGTTTCTCCAAATTCTATAAACCATTCATGATCAATGTAAAATTGTTGTCGGCCGGTAAATGTCTCATAGGGCAGTTTCTTCTGAACACTCTTTACGATTTCATTGTGATAGGGAGACTCATCTTTATCCCACATGGTGTTATCAACACCCTCAACTTTGACAATGCCCTTTTGCGATAACTCTTCAAAACTAATTTTTGGTATTCCATGGCTGGCATTGATTATGAACTGCGCCACGTCCTTAGAATCATTAACCCTTCCATCCATTGTATAAAGATCCAGTGTCTTGGTGTAATCTCTTCGGATCGTTCTTCCATCAACTGCGTCTTGAATAGGCTTGATCCCTCTTTCTTTTGCTCTTCGAGAAATTGCTTCCGCTAATCTTCTATTTGCCTCCCAGTCATCAACGGCTTCTCCCAAAGGTGAGACTGCCTCAGTAAGGACTTGAAGATATGGCACCCTGGATTGGAGCATCAGGTCATTTCTCTCATAATGATGTGCAATTGGAAGCACATAATCTGAAAACAAAGAAGTCACTCCCATATCCGGAGCCAAAGAAACAATGGTCTCCAGCTCCTCAAAAGCTGTCTTACGCCAAGTGCTTCCAGATGCTCTCCAGTTGGCACCATTATTTCCAGCAAATATTCCCATCTTCCAGCCATTCTGGCTGTAATCTGGAAACCAATCTTCTTCTATACTTTTTTTGTAATATCGGTCAAATTTTTCAGCCAACTCATTGCCATATATTTTACTATTCAGCTCCTTCATGTCTGCATGGTCATAATCCCATGTTGTTCCAGAAATCAATCGAAATGCAGGGCCAACATCTGAGAAACCAAATTGGGTCATCCCTCTGGCATTGGGTGAGTTCGCAATTTGTAATCCGCCACCCTCTTTCCCTGTACTCCCAGTTAAAGCAAGCATCAATAGCATGGCTCTTTGCAAGAGATCTCCATGCAACCACTTACACGAAGCATAGCCGGCATAAATCATGCCTGGCTGAGCATCGGCAAACACTCTTGCTGTTTGCTCAATGACTTTAGGGCTGACACCAGTAATCTCAGATGCCATTTGAGGTGTGTAGTTTTCACATTCTTCTTTTAGTAACTCAAAGACCGTGGTGACTTCTACTTCACCATCTAAGGTATTGGCAATCCAACGTCCTTCTAAGCTAGGCTTAATATCACCCAATTCAAGGGTTCCATATTTTCTTCTATCTCTACCAAAAGGCTTATCTGCTCTGCCCGTTCCTGGAGCTTGAACAATTGATTTTGTGGTTTCATCCCACATGTAATAAACATTATCTGCTACCGCCAAAAGGCCATAGAGAGAAAGATCCTCTCTTCTTAAGAATTCTTTTGTGTCAGTTCTAACAAGAAAAGGTAAATCCGTCTGTTCCTTAATATAATCTGGCTTATAGAGGTTCTCTTTCAGCATAACCTGAACCATAGACATCGCCAGTGCTGAATCTGTTCCTGGTTTCGGATTTAACCAAAGGTTCGAGTGCATCGCGGTAGGTGTAAACTCGGGAGAGACCGCAATAACTTGAGTTCCATTGTATTTTGCCTCCCAGAAAAAGTGGGCATCTGGAATTCTGGTAGCAGCTGGGTTGCTCATCCATATCATTACGCACTTTGACTTGTAAACCGATGCAAATGTATCACCTGTATAAACTTGACC
>NZHF01000066.1 GCA_002691305.1 Gammaproteobacteria bacterium
ATGATGATCGGGTAAATATAGGCGGCAGAACATCGGTTTTTCTAAAAGGCGAAATCATTCTTTGATAATCTCAACCCCTTTTTTGATTGCTTTTTTTTACCTCAAGGATTAGTTTCAATTGATCATTAGGCAAAGCCTGTAAGGCAAATTAAAATTAAGTACATGGAGTAGAAATCATGAAAAGTAAAATATTAATATCGTTCTTTGTTCTGTTTTTATCATCAGAACTCTTTTCTCATGAAGGAGGGCACTCAAGATACAGCAATGAACAGATTATCGAAATCGCTATGTCAGCTGCACCCTCAAATGTCAGCAATAATGCAACCATTATCTCTCATGATGGGACACTTTTGAGAGATGGAGATAATGGATGGGTATGCATGCCAGGTACTCCACCGAATGAAAATGTAAATCCAATGTGCGTGGATCCTGCTTGGCAAAAATGGCTTCAAGAATATATGAAAGGCTCGCTTGGTATGTCATATGAATATGATCCCAATCAGGCCACTTTCGGGATGTCATATATGCTTGTGGGAGATGTTCCTGTCGATAATAACGTACCATTCAATACAGACAGCAGTAACGGTGTCTGGGTTGCAGAAGGCCCTCATCTAATGTTGTTGCTGCCGCAAGAGCTTCTCAAAGACTTGCCAACTGATCCATATGCTGGCGGACCTTATGTCATGTGGGAAGGCAGCGAGTTTGTTCATGTTATGGTGCCTTTAGAAGTTACTGAACCATTAGATTAGGTAAAACCCTATTTTTTGAGTTTAAATTCGTATATCGGATTTGGAGTATTTTCTTAAATGCTTCAGATTCTGATTGAATAGAAAGGGGGAATAAAGATGAATACAAGAACAAAATTTACGTGGATGATATTTTCATGTTTCTTCTCATTGATGCATTTCAATGTCGATGCAAAGACCTTGATACATGCTGGGAAACTTATTGACGGTAAATCCGATCAAGTCTACTCGAGAATGAGCATTGTGATCGAAGGCAATTTGATTGAAGATGTGAGAGAAGGTTTTTTGTCTGCCAATGATTATGAAAAATACATCGATTTAAGCAATCATACAGTCATGCCTGGGTTGATGGATATGCATGTGCATTTTGGCGGTGAGTATCAATCCAAGGCTGAAGCACCTCTGAAAGTAGAAAGAGAAATGGAAGCAATACTGGCAACTCAACATGCTGTTGTCACATTTAAGTCTGGTTTCACAACTGTAAGGCAAGTGGGTGACAGCGGTTTGGTTGCAATCAGCCTAAGAGACGCAATCAATGCAGGCAAAGTTGTTGGACCGAGAATATTTGCTGCAGGTAAAACCATTGCTACAACGGGTGGACATGCTGATCCAACAAACGGTAAGGCCCTTTATGACTACTCTTATCCAGTCCCTGAACAAGGAGTGGTCAATGGACCTTATGAGGTTTATGCAGCTGTGAGGCAACGCTATAAAGATGGTGCAGATGGCATTAAGATCACGGTGACGGGGGGTGTTCTAAGCCAGGCAAAATCGGGCGACAACCCTCAATTCACACAAGAAGAAGTTGACGCAGTTGTCAGTGCAGCAAAAGATTATGGAATGTGGGTGGCGGTTCATGCTCACGGAGCTGAAGGCATGAAGCGAGCAATCAAAGCCGGTGTTGATTCAATTGAGCATGGAACATTTATGGACGATGAAGCCATGGATCTGATGATTGAAAATGGCACTTATTATGTGCCGACCATTTCAGCTGGGGAATTTGTTGCTGAGAAAGCAAAGATAGATAATTTCTTTCCTGAGATCGTAAGACCAAAAGCGGCAAGTGTCGGCCCTCAAATCAGTGGCACATTTAAGAAAGCATATGAGCGAGGTGTCAAAATTGCATTTGGAACGGACGCAGGTGTTCAGAAACATGGAACAAATTGGAGGGAATTTGTCTACATGGTTGAAAACGGTATGTCTGAGATGAAAGCCATTCAATCAGCCACAATGGAGACTGCTAAATTACTCAGGGTCGAAGATAAACTCGGATCCATTGAGGCAGGCAAGTTTGCAGATTTGATTGCAGTTAAAGGTAACCCGATCGAGGACATTAGTATTCTTGAGAATGTCGAAGTGGTTATAAAGGATGGTTTGGTCTACTGAATGTTTGTGAATTAGAAATGAAAGTTAAGAATAAATTAAAACCAAATGCTATGGCCATGGCAGGTTTTCTGATCGGAGACACAAAGTCGAGTATAAGAATGGTCAATTTATTAAAGTTTAGAAAGAAAGCATCTTATGAAGACGGAAGAGAGACAGATCTCACGGGTGAAGAAGCATATAAAATTTATGCTAAAGATGTGAGTACGATTTACTTGCCAAAAGTTGGAGGTAAGATTATTTTCTCAGGAAGGGTCAGTAGGCTTCTCATCGGTGAGGTTGAAGATCTATGGGACATGGTTGCCATCGCTGAGTATCCAAATAAAAAAGCAATGTTAAAGATGATATCGGACAAAGGTTACAGAGAATCTGAGAAGCATCGATCGGCTGGTCTTGAGGGTCAACTCAATATCGAGACCATGTTTTAGAAAACATTAAGATTTGGAAATCGATTCACAATCTCTTATGAAGCTTGCATACGAGCAGGCAGAAATCAGCGAATTAAATGGTGAAGTACCAGTCGGTGCATTGTTTTTCGATGAAGGTCAGGTAATAGCAGTATCTGGGAATGTGAGCATTGCCAATCATGATCCTTCAGGACATGCTGAAATTGATGTATTGAGAAAAGCAGCAAAGATTAAGAAAAATCACAGAACAGGAGGAACATTGGTGGTGACTTTAGAGCCTTGTGTGATGTGCATGGGAGCCATCATACAAGCAAGAGTTGATAGATTGATTTTTGGTGCATATGATCCACGATCAGGCGCTGCAGGTTCTGCCTTTGATCTTTCTAATTCTTCAAAGTTAAATCACAAAGTCAATGTGATCGGAGGAGTAATGGATAAAGAATGCAAGGCATTGATGCAGAACTTTTTTAAATCCAGAAGGAAAAACTAATCTTAATCAGAGAAGTTTGAAAGGAATGCCAAGAATTCTGTTCTTTTACCACCGGTGTCAATTTCGCCAGAGGCCACACTCATGATTGGATTCCTTACTCCTGCCAGTGCTTCTTTAAAGACTTGTTCACTGGTGCTTATTTGAATATCACAATTTGCATTTTTAGATGATATTTCTGCTATTCCATTTCTTAAAGTGATCGTTTTAATCACTCCAGAGTCAAAGTCAAAACACACTCTTTTTTTCATGCCTATTGTTTTTTCTGAGTTAAGCCTTACCGAGAGAATATCAAAAAACATATCGATGGACACCTCACTCAATAGCTCACTTGTCTGGGGAAGCAAGGGTTGGGCTTGATAATCATCATTCAATTCATTGGCCGAACTTAAAAAATAATTTCTTTTGTTTGGATTCGTTGCACGATCCCCAATATATTGGATTGCCTCTTGCCTCAATTCTTTAGTGGAATCATTTTTATAGTTCAATGTCAGTAAACTATCACTCAGTTGCAATGCCCACTGCATGTCTTTTGATTCAACAGCTTGCTGCAATGCCAAAAAAAGATCTTCCTCGCTGCCCGATAACATCACAAGTCTTTCTGCATAATCTTTTGAGGACAGTGGATCCAAATTTGAAACATTTCCATCAAACCAACCAAGATAACCATTGAATATGCTCTTCACTGACCATCGAATAGTGCCATAAAACTCTCTAACAAAGGGTGATTGTGAAACTTCTGAAGGTAATTCGATGAGATTAGAGATTTCATCGGCGGAATAGCCCTTATTCATTAGCCGAATGGTTTGATCGTGCACATATTGTATGGCATCTCTATAGATGGTGAGTGTTTCCATGACATCAGACCCGCTCAGTGGTTTCGTATGACTCGGCAATAAATATTCAGGCTTTAGTGTTCTCATGTGATCAAGACTTCTGATCCAGCTTTTTACATCTCTATGAGGCGTTCCTCGGATTGTATAGAGATTTGGAAAAGTTCTGTAAATATTATCGCCAGGCATCAAGGCTTTTTGTTTTGGCAGCCATACAAACAATTGGTCATTGGTTTCTCCTGGAGCATGATAGAGCTCAATTTCTATGCCTGAGATATTAATTTTTAGTTCATCACCAAAGGTGACAGTTGGCTTGATATAACCAATCGGGCTTTGGGAGACACCCAAATATGGTCCAATACCCACATTAATCACTTCATCCGATGGGAGTTCAGTTCCAAACATTCTTGAGCTTCTTTTGGAAATGATTGGATTTAAGATACCCATGATTCGTTCAACATAGTGGCTGGTTGATTCGTGAGCGATAACCATGGGCTTTTCTTCATTTAGATTATAGTAATACGCTGCACCGAAGGTATGATCCCCATGATTGTGAGTATAAATAATAGCGGATATAGGATTTGAATTGATTTTTCTAAAGTGTGAATAAACTTCTTCAGCCTCTGCAACACTGTCTGATGCATCGATGATAATATTTCCATCAACTCCTTCAACCATGATCGAATTAGCAATGCCATAGCCAACTGCAATATGCAGACCATTCTCATACGAGTAGACTCTTTTCTCAAATTCTTTTGTGTGTTCGATCAGGTCCTCTAAAACGATCAAATCAATTTCACGGTTCTGGTCGTCTCCAGAATCAGAACAAGCAGAAAGCATGACGAGGAGTATAAGTAGATAAGGTTTTTTCATAGGTATGCAAAAATTGATATCTGCTTGATCATAAACATTAATCAACCTTATGAAAACTTAATATGTTTATTTAACGCCTCTTTGATTGAGCGATTTTTTCAAAATCTAAATTCTTGAATTTAAATGTATTTGCATCAACCAACTGTTCATCAACTGCCTTTCTCCAGTCATAATGCATTCCAAGTTCATCATTTATTGGTGGAGAGATTTCAAAAATAACCGAATATTTCTCATCAATTCTTCCAGGCAGTTTGATGTTTTTTGCATAATGCAGATTATCGGACATATTGACATGAGGAGTCAGTTTATGAGTGACCGATGTCCCGGTGACCTCATTGATTAATATGGCATTAATATTTAGATAAGCGACATGCCCGCCTTCTGGAGAGCCATCCGGTGCTTTACTTGACCAATTGGCTAATACTTCAATGTGCACGTCCGTTTCGCTCTCATTTAGGAAGTACTCGTTTGGCATGACATCATCTTTGACCCCGCCTTCGAAAATTAAATCCACGCCAGGCTCTATNGAACCGGTTCCAATGATCATTTCGGCTTGAATTTCTTGGTATTGAAGAATAATCACTAGGGCTAAAATGCCNAAGATGCTATTTTTTTGTACTGAGCCCATGTCTTTTTGCAACTCCTTAAACATTCAAAATTTAATGTTTTACTATGATAGTGATAATCATTCTCGTTTCAAATCATTTTTTAAATGAATCATTTTTAAGAAAAAAGATAATTCTTCAACCCTTTAACAATCAGGGTATAATTTATGTTCTTATCCAACATGTATTTCGGACAAATGCCCTCGAAAAAAAAGTTATATAAAATAACCTTTAGCAATCAAGGGAAGCTCTATGAGCTCTATGCAAATGAGGTTTCAAACAGCAATCTTCTGGGTTTTATCGAAATCGAATCGCTTGTTTTTGGTGAAAAAACATCACTGGTTGTAGACCCATCAGAAGAAAAGATTAAAACTGAATTTGAGGGAGTCAAAAGGACTTATGTTCCAATGCACTCCGTACTCAGAATCGATGAAGTAGATGAGCAAGGAGTCAGCAAAGTGAGCAAAGCAGAAGGGGGCAATGTCACACAAATGCCCAACACAGTATTTGTTCCTGATGACAAATCAAAAAGTTAATGAATCGTTAATTTGGATGTAGAAGAATGATTGTAAAAGAGGGACCCGCATCGCATTCCCCATTCAAGCTTGAATCCTTACTTATACGTTTGCAAAGCCATGATAATAATATCGCCGGTTTGGGCGCTAGATTTATTCATCTTATCGATGCAGAAAATGAGTTGAGTGAAGACCAAGATCAGATTTTGTGTTCCATACTGGAGTATGGACCCAACTGGTCTTTTGGAGCAGTGGAAGGATTTAAGATATTTAGCCTCCCACGCTTTGGAACCATTTCTCCTTGGTCTAGCAAAGCAACGGATATTGCAAAAGTATGCGGACTGGATTCTGTTAAAAGAATCGAAAGAGGAATTGCTTTCACTATTCAATTAAAAGATCACAATTTAGAGCCAAAGAAAGAAGCGATAGATCTTTTGTATGATCGTATGACAGAGTTGGTTATAAGTGAGCTCCATCAAGCAAGTGAGATCTTTGTAACTCTGGAGCCAAAACCATTTTCAACGATTGATATTTTATCCGATGGTAAAAATGCCCTTGAGGCTGCAAACCAAGAATTAGGATTGGCATTAAATGATGAAGAAATTGAATACCTTTTGGATCAGTTCATTAAGCTAAATAGAAATCCAAGTGATGCTGAGCTCATGATGTTTGCACAAGCAAATTCTGAGCATTGCAGGCACAAAGTCTTNAATGCGGATTGGGTNATTGATGGCATGCAAAAAGAAAAGAGCCTTTTTGATATGATCAAAGATACCTATGTATCGAGCTCAAAAAATGTTCTTTCTGCATACAAAGATAATGCTGCTGTGATCGCAGGAGACAAAGCAGATTGGTTTTTACCAAATCTCAATGATCAAGAATACGGAAGATTTAATGATGAAATACATACGATGATGAAGGTGGAGACACATAATCATCCCACAGCAATTTCCCCATATCCTGGAGCTGCAACAGGATCTGGGGGTGAGATTAGAGATGAGGCAGCAACGGGGAGAGGTGCAATGCCTAAGGCCGGTTTAACTGGCTTCAGTGTTTCTCATCTCTTTATTCCAGATGATGAACAATCGTGGGAAGAAACAATTGGTAAACCTGATCATATAGCATCCGCTCTTGAGATTATGATCGATGGACCCATTGGAGGAGCTGCATACAACAATGAGTTTGGTAGGCCGAATATTCTGGGTTATTTTAGAACATTTGAGGAAAGGGATAGAGAAGAAAANAATACATCTTGGGGCTTTCATAAACCGATTATGATTGTTGGAGGGATGGGCAATATCTCAGACTCATCTGTCAATAAGAATGATATTCCAGCAGGTTCTTTAATTATTGTTCTTGGAGGCCCAGCAATGTTGATCGGGTTGGGTGGAGGTTCAGCATCATCATTGAATGCTGGTACAAGCAATAGCGAATTGGATTTTGCATCGGTACAAAGAGACAATGCAGAGCTTGAAAGGCGAGCCCAAGAAGTCATAACTCGCTGCTTTGCNATGGGCGTCCAGAGTAAAGATCCAGANGCAAATCCAATAATATTGATTCATGATGTGGGAGCAGGTGGGTTGTCGAATGCTATTCCAGAGGTGGCGGATCACAATAAAATGTCTGCAGACATTGGCTTGAGGGAAATTCATAATGCAGAGCCTGGTATGACTCCCTTAGAGATTTGGTGCAATGAGGCTCAAGAAAGATATGTTTTATCCATCGATCCGGATGATCTGGCAATATTTGATCAAATTTGCAAAAGAGAAAGATGCCCATATGCAGTGGTTGGAGAAGTTGCAACGCATGGAAATCTTAAGTTGAAAGACGATGTCTTTGATGATTATCCCATAGACATGCCAATGGAAGTTTTATTCGGTAAACCCCCAAAGACAAGATTGGAAATTGAGACAAATGAAAAATCAATCACCGACGATGGAATGAGCGGGATTGGTATTGAAGAATCGTGTTTAAAGATTCTAAGATTTCCCACTGTCGCAGATAAAACTTTCCTNATCCATATTGGCGATAGAACGGTTGGAGGATTGGTGTCTCAAGATCAATTTGTTGGCCCTTGGCAAGTTCCGGTAAGCGATGTCGCGGTTACATTAAAGGATCACTTTGGCAAACAGGGGGAAGCGATGTCAATAGGAGAACGACCACCCATTGCTGTTCTTAATGCTGCTGCATCCGGAAGGATTGCTGTAGGTGAAGCCATAACGAATATATTGTCTGCACCCATTGATGATATTTCAGATATTAAACTGTCTGCAAATTGGATGTCTTCCATNATGACAGANAGACTTAAACAGGATCTCTATGAAACCGTTGAGGCNATTTCTATCAATTTTTGCAGCAAAATTGGAATAACTATTCCCGTCGGAAAGGACTCACTTTCCATGCAAACTTCTTGGAGGAATGAAGGGGATCAATTGATTAATACTGCACCGCTGTCCTTGGTAATTTCTGCATTTTCTCCCATTAAAAATGTTAATAAGGTTATTACGCCTCAGCTCAAAAATATCAAAGAGAGCAAGTTGTTATTGATTGATTTGGGACAGGGTAAAAATCGTATGGGGGGTTCCTGTTTATCTCAAATATACAAGCAAAGTTTTGGTGAAACACCAGATATTCAAGATCCTGAGCTGCTCAAAAGTTTTTTTAATGCNATTACAGAATTAAAGTCCAGGAATCTTATTCAGGCATATCATGACCGCTCTGANGGAGGCCTTTTTGCCTGCGTTTCTGAAATGGCTTTTGCTGGAAANATGGGAGTGGAATTATCTCTCGATGATGAATCTAATGAGGGGACACTCAGATCGCTTTTTTCTGAAGAGCTTGGTTGTGTTGTTCAAATCGAAAAAGGGGATTTGGATGAGGTTATAGGGGTGCTGAGTGATGCCTCATTATCCGATTGTTCGTATTCGATTGGTGACGTGGTGAAAGATAAAAGAATCTCGATTCAAAACAAAGGACAGTTCTCTAAATCATTTGAGTTAAGAATGCTTAGAGAAGCTTGGTCAAGAATGTCTTATGAGATGCAAAAGCTCAGAGATAATCCAGATACTGCAGAGCAAGGCTTTATGAAACAGTTGGATGAAAAAGATCCTGGTTTGAATCCAAAAATTAATTTTGATTCAACTAAGTTCAATTACAAACGTATTACCAAAAAGAGTCCAAAAGTAGCGATACTGAGGGATCAAGGGGTCAACAGTCAGATNGAGATGGCAGTCGCATTTAATAAGGTCGGATTTAATGCATACGATATTCATATGACGGATGTGCTCAACGGCAATGTTAATCTTGAAGAGTATCGTGGATTGGTAGTTTGTGGTGGATTTTCCTATGGCGATGTTTTAGGTGCTGGAGGTGGCTGGGCCAAATCAGTTTTGTACAATCAGATTGCAAGAAATCAATTCGAGTCATTCTTTCATAGAGAAGAAACATTTAGTCTTGGGATATGCAATGGATGCCAGATGATGTCCCAATTGAAAGATTTGATTCCAGGCGCTGATCATTGGCCCAAATTCGTTAGAAATCTTTCAGAACAGTTTGAAGCGAGACTCAATATGGTTGAAGTCNTGGAATCAAATTCTATTTTTCTAAATGGAATGGAGGGCTCAATGATTCCAATTGCAACATCTCATGGTGAGGGACGCGTTCAGTATTTCCATGANGGNGACATGAATNCATTGANAGANTCCAGAAGTGTGACCATANGATATGTTGATAATTTTGGTCAACCAGCAATTCGTTATCCAGACAATCCCAATGGCTCAGAATCAGGTTTAGCGGGGTTTTGTTCAGAGGATGGGCGTTCCACAATCATGATGCCACACCCTGAAAGGGTAATGAGAACGGAGCAGTTCTCTTGGTGCCCAGATGATTGGAAAGATCACGGCCCATGGGCTAGATTTTTTGTGAATGCAAGAGATTGGATTGGTTAGTCAACTATTTTATAAAAATCATCGAACTATTTTCATGAAGTGAGTAGAATTTCTATTCTATGTGTGAGGAATTATGACTTTTTCAAAAACATTATCAAAACTCGATCCGGAACTTGCTTCTGCGATTGAGTTAGAACAAAAGAGGCAAGAGGAGCATATCGAGCTGATTGCNTCTGAAAACTATGCTTCCAATGAGGTGATGGAGATCCAAGGATCGGTCCTGACAAATAAATATGCAGAGGGTTACCCAGGCAGAAGATATTATGGCGGCTGTAAGCACGTCGATGAAGCTGAATTGCTCGCNATTGAAAGNGTTAAACAACTCTTCGATGCTGACTATGCAAACGTGCAACCGCATTCTGGGTCGCAAGCNAACATGGCTGTGTACATGTCTCTACTTGATCATGGAGATAAAATTCTCGGCATGAGTCTTTCAGATGGAGGACACCTTACACANGGAGCAAAAGTTAACTTCTCTGGCCAGATGTATGAGTTTATCTCATATGGAATCAACCCTGATACTGGAAGGATTGACTATGATCAAGTATCTCAGCTCGCAGAGACGCACCGTCCAAAAATGATTGTCGCTGGCTTTTCTGCATACTCAAGATTAGTCGATTGGAATGTTTTCAGGGAAATCGCTGATTCTATTGGTGCTTACTTCATGGTAGATATGGCCCATGTTTCAGGACTGATAGCAGGGAATTGTTACCCAAATCCTGTTCCAATCGCAGATGTAACGACTTCAACAACNCATAAAACACTCAGAGGTCCCAGAGGNGGAATTATNCTTGCCCGTAAAAATGAAGAAATTCAAAAGGCAATCAATAAGCAAGTATTTCCGGGAACACAGGGCGGACCCTTGATGCATGTCATTGCTGCTAAAGCTCACGCATTCAATGAAGCACTCAAACCAGAATTCAAGATCTATCAGCAAGCTGTAGTAAAAAATGCTCAAACCATGGCATCAAGATTTCAAGAACATGGATATAAGATTGTATCTGATGGAACCGATTGCCATTTATTTTTAGTTGATCTCAGTGATACAGATATCACTGGTGCCGATNGCGAGAAAGTATTAGGAGAGGCAAATATCACACTNAATAAAAATTCAGTTCCAAATGAACAAAGATCGCCGATGATAACCAGCGGTCTCAGAATTGGTTCACCGGCCATCACAACAAGAGGATTTGGCATCACTGAGGCTGAATATGTAGCGGATCTGATTCATGAAGTTTTGAGTGATATTGACAATGAGAACAATATCTCCTCAGTGAAGAATAAAGTTAAGGATCTCTGTAAGGGTTTTCCAGTTTACCTACAGTAAGTCACTTCCATGTATTGTCCTTTTTGCGGTCACCAAGAAACCAAAGTGGTTGATTCAAGGTTGGCTGGTGATGGGTATCAGACCCGAAGAAGAAGAGAGTGTACTGAATGCANCGAGCGATTCACAACATTTGAATCCGCTGAGTTGGTATTACCAAAATTGATCAAAAGAGATGAGTCCAGAGAGCCTTTCAATGAATCAAAATTGAGATCGGGGATACTTGTTGCTACAGAAAAAAGGCCTATCAGTATTGAAATCATTGAAGAACTGATCTCAAGAATCATTCGAAAAGTTCAAAAGTTAGGAGAAAGGGAGATACAATCGAGAACCCTTGGAGAAATTGTGATGCTTGAATTAAGGGAGATTGATGAGATTGCTTTTGTAAGATATGCATCGGTATACAGGAGATTCCAGGATATTGAGGAATTTGAAAAAGAGATTGAGTCACTAAGAGACACCCCTTCAGCAGCAGACAGTCGCTCTCAAATATCAATTTTTCAAGATGAAGACGAATCATGAACCAAANACAGCAAAAAGAATATATGCAAAGATCTATTGAGCTCGCTGAGAATGGGATTCATTCATGCAAGCCAAATCCTCGAGTCGGGTGTGTGATCGTCAAAGATGAAAAAGTTATTGGAGAAGGATGGCACAAGAAAACCGGAGGTGATCATGCTGAAATAATGGCACTTAAGAGTTGCGAACAGGATCCAGAAGACTCAGTTGTTTTTGTTTCTCTAGAGCCATGCACGCACAAAGGGAGAACCGCTCCATGNATTGATGCATTAATAGAAGCAAAGGTTTCAAAAGTTGTCTTTTCATCGATGGATCCCAATCCCAAAGTATCTGGAAAAAGCGTAGATATTTTGAATGCAGCAGGCATTGAGGTTTCGCATGGATTGCTCGAAGAAGAATCCACTGAGCTTAATATTGGATTTTTTCAAAGGATGAAGCTCAAAAGACCATTTATTAGAAGCAAGATTGGATCAAGTTTGGATGGAAAAATTGCACTTGCTAATGGAGAAAGTAAGTGGATCACTTCAGAAGAATCACGCGAAGATGTTCAAAATCTGAGAGCAAAAAGTTGTGCGATTATGACTTCAAACCAGACAGTCTTGGCGGATGATGCATCACTGAATGTAAGAATAGATGATTTTTCTGATGACGATCAGCCATTAAGAATTGTGGTTGATTCTTCTCAAAGATGCAGCGGCAATGAAAAAATCTTCAAATTGCCTGGTGAGACTATGATTTATAGTAAAAGAGCAGATCAAGCATTGTTTGAACATCTTGGATCGATGGAGATCAATAACATACTCATAGAAGCTGGGCCCAGATTGAATGGGGCTCTACTGGAGTCGAATCTGATTGATGAGTTAATAATCTATATGTCGCCTTGTATACTGGGCTCCGATGCGATTGATATGTTTAATTCACCNGCGATCAAAAAACTGTCGGATCGATATTATTTTGGGATATATGATCTAACTACAATTGGATCTGATATGAAAATAACTNTGAGGAAAGAAAATGTTTAGCGGAATAGTTGAGGGTCAAGCTACTTTATCTTCTAAGAAGGAAGAGAAGTCGATCGTGAGNATGGAATTCAAAACCACTGGATTTAACCCAACTGATTTAGATTTAGGAGCCAGTATTGCAATCAATGGAGTTTGCTTGACTGCTACATCTTTAAATAAAGATTCTTTTTCGGTTGATGTTTCTACAGAAACTTTAAAGTGCACTAATATTGGAGATCTTGAAGTGGAGGATGTGGTTAATATTGAACAGTCTCTAAAGATTGGTGACAGCATTGACGGNCACTTTGTTTTCGGCCATGTCGATGAGGTATCCACTGTTCAGAATATAGAGGTATTGGATCAAACAAAAATCCTTCACTTTTCATTGAGCNAAGAGGGNATGAGATTTGTTGTTAAGAAAGGATCAATTGCCATTGATGGGGTTAGTCTGACAGTCAATGAAGTCAGTAATTCTGGGTTTCAAGTGATGATTATTCCTCATACGTTAGAGAAAACNTCATTCAATGACTTCAAAAAGGGTACTCGAGCGAACATAGAATATGATATGTTGGCACGCTATGTTCAAAATCAGAAGGACTGACTGAATGACAGATTCACTAAAAAAGACTCAAGCAGAGCCTGAAATTGAATTTTCCTCGGTNGAGGAAATCGTTGCCGATCTTCGCATAGGCAAGATGGTTATTATCGTTGATGATGAAGAAAGAGAGAATGAAGGCGATCTTCTCATGGCTGCTGATAAAGTCACGCCAGAAGACATCAACTTTATGGCTAAATATGGCAGAGGATTGATATGTTTAACACTCACTCAATCAAGGTGTAATCTTCTCAGGCTACCTTTGATGGCAACTCAGAATACTGGATTGGAAGAAACCAATTTTACGGTTTCAATTGAAGCGAGCGAGGGAGTCACAACGGGAATATCTGCTCATGATAGGGCNCGAACTGTAAGGGTAGCAACTGCACCTGGNGCACAACCTTCGGATATNAAACAACCAGGACATATTTTCCCTCTGATGGCTAAACCAGGNGGTGTTTTNACAAGAGCGGGACATACNGAAGCAGGATGTGATTTTACNAGACTTGCAGGATTGAGTCCGGCTGCCGTGATTGTGGAGATACTTAATGACGATGGGACAATGGCAAGAAGACCAGACTTAATAGAGTTTTCAAAACATCATGATATTAAGATTGGCACAATAGCTGATCTCATTCGATATCGAGTTTCAAATGAACAATCCATTGAGAGAATCAATGAACAAGAGGTGGAAACAGAATTTGGAAAATTCAAGCTACTGACATTTGAGGATCACATCAATCGTGATGTTCATTTTGCTTTGGTCAAAGGAAATATCACTGATCAATCAAACCCACTTGTTAGAGTGCATGTTGAAAATTCCCTGCGTGATTCGATTGGAATTGACCATCAGTCACTTGGTTGGCCCATGAAATCTGCCTTAAAGCAGCTATCAAAGGAAGAAAACGCAATATTGGTAGCGCTTTGCTATTCATCACAACCGAAAGACTTTATAGAAATGGTCAAAGCAATTCAAACAGAAGAGACGAAAGAGGAACAAGCTCAGGCTGAATCATCCGTTCTCAGAACTTATGGGACAGGCTCACAGATATTGAGAGATATTGGGGTCAAAAGCATGAGAGTTTTGAGTGAGCCTAAAAAAATGCAGGCGATATCTGGTTTTGATCTAGAAATCACAGAATACATTGAGAAGGATTAATTGAAAGATGGATAAATCATCAATTAAAATTTCGATTGTTGCTTCACAATTCAACGAGCTCATTGTTGAAAGCTTAATAGAGAGTTCAATTGAAACCCTTGAAAAGAAGGGATATCGATCTGATCCAGAAATCTTCAAGATACCGGGAGCATATGAACTTCCTCTTGCTGTCAGGAATGTTGCAGAAAAAAAGAAACCAGATGGAATCATTGCATTA
>NZHF01000067.1 GCA_002691305.1 Gammaproteobacteria bacterium
CTTTGTTTGCTTTGTGATTTGGTCAATTGGTAAAACATTGATGTTGCTTACATCAAAATTAAGCAGTGTAAGCGCGTAAGACTTAACCAACGATTGATACAACCCTTCAGTAAATCTGGCTCTTTGGTCATTTGTGGTTTTTGACCAATGTTTATTGAGAACCAATCGGCCTGCATATTGTTTCTGAAAGTAAGGGGATAATGAGTCATCAATGATGGAGTAAAGCTCCTCTTTATCACTTTCCAGTCTTTGTTTGTTTTGTTCATCACCGAGTTGATTATTCATGCTCGCAATCGATGTTTTTACCATTTCATCGGGCATGAGGTTGGATTGCGTGTATGAAACACTGGGCAACAATATGAATGCTAAAACAAAAGCTATCTTTTTACTCATCGATCTAAAAGAAACTTATGCTTCTTCCATTTGTGGGTGATAATTTCCAGTTCTTGCAAGGCTATTTAATCTGGATCTTTTAATGAAAGATTCTTGTGCTGCAGGGATATTTTCATCTTCTCCAGACCATGCATTAAGCGGTTCCGCTTGAAGTGCTCGCCCATAGGAAAACGTCAGTTGCCAAGGATGTGGTCCCATTTCGTTCATCGCATTTAAGTGTCCAGTGGCCTCTTCTGAAGTTTGCCCACCTGATAAAAATGCAATCCCAGGTACTTCATCGGGCACATTCTCCGAGAGGCATTTAACTGTTGCACTTGCTACTGTTGGGATGTCTGCTCTATTTGCTGCATCCATGCCTGAAATAACCATATTTGGTTTCAGTACGATTCCGTTTAAGGCGACTTTCTGATTGTTCAATTCTGCAAAGACTTCTTTCAGTACTTCCGATGTAACATCAAAACAACGATCAATGTCGTGGCTCCCATCCATCAGTACTTCTGGTTCAACAATTGGAACCATTTTTGCTTGCTGACACAATGCTGCATATCTGGCCAATGCATGAGCATTGAGTCGTATACAATTTTTTGAAGGCAAGCCATCAGAAATCNTAATAACGGCTCTCCATTTGGTGAATCTTGCACCNAGCTCATAATACTCACTGAGTCTATCCCCAAGNCCATCCAATCCTTCGGTCACTGTTTCGCCGTCACAAAATGGGATGCCTTTTATTCCCTTATCAACTTTTATACCCGGAACAATTCCAAGAGAGGTAAGATGGTCTGCGAATGTTGTTCCATCATCGGTTGATTGTCTGATGGTTTCATCAAATAAAATCACACCGCTGATGTATTCAGAAACATTAGGACTGGTAAAGAGTAAATTCCGATATTTTTGACGATTCTGCTCTGTAGATTCGGTATTGATTGTTGCAAATCGTTTGCCAATGGTTGGTGTACTTTCGTCTGCTGCAAGAATACCTTTATTGGGCGCAACCATTGATTGTGCTATTGAACTGAGTGAGCTTAGATCCATTTTTTAATCTCCTAAAATTACCCGAGAAATTATACATTATTGACTGATAATCACATATCAAAATAAGCCCCCTACTTTGATCAAAGATTGATTGTGAGGTTAAATCGTACTAAAATAGTACTATTTAAAGTAGGTTAAGGTAAACATGCTTAGAATATCTAAGATGACGGACTATGCAGTACTGATTCTTGCGAATCTTGCATTGCATGACAAAAATCTCCTTACAGCAAAAGAAATTGCTAGTGAGACTCACATCTCATTGCCGACAGTACAGAAGATATTGAAAAAACTTAACCGAAAAAGTCTCGTTGTATCAAAGCAAGGAGCATCAGGAGGTTACGTGCTTGCTGATGACACAAAGGATATTTCAGTCGCAGATCTTTTGATGAAACTGGATGGTGATCTATCAATTACTCAATGTTCCAGTGATGAGGATCAATGCCAGGTTGAAGATTTTTGCAACATCGGGAATGCATGGCAAATGATCAACCAAAGAGTTCAGTGGGCATTGAATGATATTACCCTTGGTGACTTAATACAGCCATCGAGAATTGAACAGTTCATCAGTGCAAACATACCCGTTTCTAAACAAAACCATTAATTCAATTAAAACGAAGAAAGAAACAAATGAAAGAAACAAATAATAAAAATAAAGAAATCAATGAGTTTCTGAATAAATCATACGAATACGGTTTCACAACAGAAATTGAATCTGAAACCATACCGCCTGGCTTGGATGAAGAAGTGGTAAAATTGATTTCTAAAAAAAAGAACGAACCTGATTTTCTTCTAGAATGGCGATTGAAGGCATTCAATCATTGGAAAGACATGCCCAAACCAAATTGGGCTAAGTTATCAATCGATCCTATTGACTATCAAGCCATTTCATATTTCTCAAAACCCAAACAAAATGATGGCCCTAAATCACTTGATGAGGTGGACCCTAAACTTCTTGAAACATATGAAAAACTTGGAATTCCACTTCACGAAAGAGCGAAATTGGCGGGTGTGGCTGTGGATGCTGTTTTTGATAGTGTTTCAGTGGTAACAACATTTAAGGACAAACTTGCAGAAGCAGGTGTAATATTTTGTTCATTCTCTGAGGCTGCAATTGACTATCCAGAGCTTATTGAAAAATATTTAGGTACAGTTGTCCCTATCAAAGACAATTACTTCGCTGCTTTGAATTCTGCTGTATTTTCTGATGGTACATTTGTCTATATACCTAAGGGTGTTCGTTGCCCGATGGAACTTTCTACCTACTTTAGGATCAATGAAGCCAAAACGGGGCAATTTGAAAGAACATTAATTGTTGCTGAAGAAGGCAGCTATGTGAGTTACTTGGAGGGTTGCACCGCTCCAATGNGAGACGAAAANCAACTCCATGCAGCAGTTGTAGAATTNATTGCTCATAAAGATGCAGAGATTAAATACTCGACCGTTCAGAACTGGTATCCAGGCGATGAAGAAGGCAGAGGTGGCATATATAATTTTGTAACAAAGCGAGGAGACTGCAAGGGAGAAAATTCAAAAATCAGTTGGACTCAGATTGAAACGGGTTCAGCTATAACCTGGAAATATCCAAGTTGCATCTTAAGAGGAGATAATTCATCGGGTGAATTCCACTCCATAGCTCTCACTAACAATCTTCAGCAAGCCGACACAGGAACAAAAATGATCCATCTAGGAAAAGGCACAAAAAGTAAGATCATCAGCAAAGGAATCTCAGCCAAATCCTCACAAAATACTTACAGGGGCCAAGTCACCATGTCAAAGGGTGCAAAAAATTCCAGAAACTTCACTCAATGCGATTCACTTCTGATAGGAAGCGATGCAGGAGCTCATACATTTCCATCGATAGATGTAATGAATTCAACATCCATTCTGGAGCATGAAGCAACCACTTCAAAAATTGCAGATGAACAATTGTTTTANTGTATGCAAAGAGGAATCAGTGAAGAAGATGCAATTGGATTAATTGTCAGTGGTTTCTGCAAAGAAGTACTGAATGAACTCCCAATGGAATTTGCTGTAGAGGCAAGAGCATTGTTACAGGTAAATTTAGAAGGAGCAATCGGGTAATGACTCAAATACTTTTAATCAAAGACCTATACGTCGATGTCGGCAACACATCGATTGTCAATGGACTCAATCTTGAGATTAAATCNGGAGAAACGCATGCCATCATGGGGCCAAATGGTTCNGGCAAAAGTACGCTCGCTAAAACAATTGCTGGGCATCCAGATTACAAAATTCGTTCTGGAGCAATAACATACATGGATCAGAATCTTAATGATCTATCAATCGAGGAAAGATCGAATCTTGGGATATTCCTTGGTTTTCAATACCCAATAGAAATTCCAGGACTGTCAAATACGGCCTTCCTTAAAGCAGCGATTAATGCAAAGAGAAAATACAATGATCTCGATGAATTATCTGCAAGCGATTTTCTCATTGATCTCAAGGAAAAGTCTCGCATGGTTGATATTGAACAAAGTTTTCTCTCGAGAGGAGTCAATGAGGGATTCTCTGGTGGTGAAAAAAAGCGCAATGAAATCCTACAGATGCTTATGCTTGAGCCCGTGCTTTCAATTCTCGATGAAACGGATTCCGGACTTGATATTGATTCAATGAAGGTGGTGGCCTCAGGGGTTAATGCCTTTAGGAATGATGATACTGCTTCACTAATTATCACTCATTATGAACGTTTGCTTAACTACATTACTCCTGATTATGTGCATGTGTTTCACAATGGGGCGATCATTAAGACTGGGGATATACAACTAGCTAAAGATCTTGAAGAAAGAGGATATGAATGGCTAATCAACCCATAAATCAATCTGACCACATTGATGGGCTTCATGCGTTCATTGAAAATGATAGCCATAATCATCCAGAGTGGATCAATCAGAGAAGAGAGTCCGCTTTCAATCACTATAAAGATATCTTCGATGAGCAATTAAAAACACCGACATGGAGAAATACAAAACTGAACTCGATGATAGATGTTTTCTTTGAAAAGGATTTTTCAAAACAGAAAACAACTCTAGATAACTTTAAGCCAGATACGTATTTGGATAATTCAGTCAGAATATACTTCCATTCAGGACTTTTCTTCACCGATGAAGATTTACCAACTTATATAAAGTTTTTACAGGGTCAGTATTCAGAAGAATGCCCTTCCCTTTTCATGCTGGAGAATTACTCAGAGAGGCAGTCGATACCCTGCCTACTCAATAACATCATCAGCAAGGATGCACTCTTGATTGAAACTGCTGAGAATCAGCATGTCGAGAGATTGGTACACATCATTCACATGCCACATCAAAATGCGAATATTGCACCAAGATTAAAGATTAACTTATCAAAAAATAGCTCCATTAAAATAATTGAGGAACATTTGCANTCAAGCGGTTCAATCATAAATAACTATGTAGATATCAAATGCGAAGAAAACTCGTCATTGCAATATTATCAGGTTAGTCATGCTCAAAATGACAGTCATCAGATTAATAATCTGAATCTTGAGCAAATGGCNGATACTGATGTGAATATATTTAATTTAGACTTAGGCGCTGATTCGGCNAGCTCNCTGAATCATTTGAAGCTGAATGGAGAGAACTCAAATGTTTCCTGCTCTACGCTGTTTATGCCTTCTAATGATAGGTCATCACACCACAATGTGATAATTGATCACTTGTCTAATAAATCATCTAGCTCTGTAAATTACAGAGGTGTCATCAATGACCATGCTGCTGGATCTTTTTTTGGAAAAGTAAGAGTTGAAAAAGAACGCGAGAAAACATCTGCTTTTATGCAAAATAAGAATCTATTGCTTTCGAATGATTCTAGAATCTCAACGGTACCGGTATTAGAGATCTATAACGATGATACAGAATGCTCTCACAGTGCCACATCTGGTTCTCTGGACAAGGAAAAATTGTTTTACCTTAAAACCAGAGGCATCAATGAGTACGATGCAAAAGATTTCTTGATTAAATCATTCATAGATGAGCTGATCGCTCAAATAAAATCAAGACAACTGAGAGAATACNTAANTAAATTTATTCTGGACTATCGTGGGAACTGACACTATGAAAGAATTACGAAAAAGAAGCCTAGAGAATATCCGGGAAGAATTTCCAATACTTCATCAAAAAATTAACGGTGAAGATCTTGTCTATCTTGATAATGCCGCATCAACACAGAAACCAAAGGCAGTGATCAATGCCATTANAGACTATTATGAGAANGATCACTCAAATGTTCACAGAGGNGTTCACACGCTAAGCGTTAGAGCNACAGAAGCATATGAGAATGCCAGAGAGAAAGTGTCCCAGTTTGTGAATTCTCCAAATAAAAATCAGATCATTTTCACAAAAGGTACAACTGAGTCAATCAATCTGATTGCAGGCTCTTTAACAAACCTTATTGAAAAGAATGATGAAATACTCATTACTGCAATGGAACANCACTCCAATATAGTCCCATGGCAGGAGCTCTGCAAACGCACCGGTGCAATACTTAAGATCATCCCAATCAATGACNATGGTGAAATACTGATCGATAAATANACAGAAATGGTTACAAATAAAACAAAATTAGTATCNGTTGTTCATCTCTCCAATACACTTGGTACCATCAATCCCATAGAAGAAATCATTGATACCGCAAAATTGAATAATGCCATTACGGTCATTGATGGAGCTCAGTCTGCCGGTCATCTCTTGGTTGATGTCCANGAATTGGATTGTGACTTTTATCTTTTTTCTGGNCACAAAGTATTTGGACCAACAGGCATAGGCGTCTTGTACGGAAAAGAGAATATCCTAAATCAGATTGATCCCTATCAGTTCGGTGGAGAAATGATACTGAAAGTGACTTTTGATGAAACAACATACAATGGCCTCCCTCACAAATTTGAAGCCGGTACACCGAATATTGCCGGAGCTGTAGGCATTGGCGCTTCAATTGATTTCATCAATAGCCTAGACAGAGAAGTGTGTCATCAGTATGAAATGAGCCTGCATGATTATGCATTGGAAAAACTGAAACAATTTGACGANATACGGATTATTGGAAAGTCGTCTAAGAAATCAGCAATTATTTCCTTTGTGATTGATGGAATACATCCACACGATATAGGGACAATCATTAATCAAAAAGGAATAGCTGTTAGAACGGGTCACCATTGCACAATGCCATTGATGGATTTTTATGGNATACCGGGAACCGTGAGAGCGTCGTTTAGTATTTACAACAATCATGCGGAAGTCGATAAATTGATCGATGCCATCAANCTGGCGATTAAAATGCTGAAACAATGATATCCAATCTTTATAAAAAGCAAATGATTGAAATGAGCAATAACCCCTATCATTTTGGAAAACCTGAAACGATCTTTGCACACAAGGAGACGCTAAATCCACTTTGTGGCGATAAAATAANCGTCTATCAATCAGGAGCTAATTCTAGCTCTATTGACCTTTGGTTTGAAAGCGTGAGTTGCATGATATGCTCTGCTTCTGCTTCCATTCTTACTAAGAATTCTGAGGGCATGACGTTCAATGATGGCATTGAATTTATGAGGCAAGTTGAAATTGCTTTAAAAGATGGGACTTTAATGAATCATGGTTTTCCGGAGGATTTAAATTGTCTAGAGGAAATAAATAACTACCCATCTCGCATTACATGTGCGACATTACCGTGGTCAACAGCTATTGAATTACTAAAATGATGAATACAGAGGAACATACAGAGATCAAACTCTCTAGAGACTGCGATGTAATCTCTGTCCCATATGGCGAAAAAGAGATTCTGAAAGAAGGCACTGATGTACAGATTATGCAAGCATTAGGGGGCTCTTACACCGTTTATACCACCGAAGGAATGTTTAGAATCAATGGTATTAATGCAGATGCAATTGGNAGAGAAGTTGAGAANCCGCCTACTCTGCCNGATGACATCACTGACGATCAGTTCGAAGAAAGGGTTTGGGACCAAATGAAAACTGTTTTCGATCCTGAAATCCCAATCAACGTGGTTGATCTTGGTCTGATTTATGATTGTCGGCTCAGTAAATCAGAAGCAGATAATTTCCTCATTGAGGTTGACATGACTCTGACTGCACCCGGATGTGGTATGGCAGATGTACTCGTTGCTGATATTCAAGAACGAATAGATATGATGCCAAGAGTTGAATCGGTCAAAGTTGAACTGGTCTTAGATCCTCCATGGAGCATGGAAATGATGTCTGAGGCTGCTAGACTAGAAGCAGGTCTAATCTAGCTCACAGAAACACTTCATATAGATTCCATTTGGATCGTTTAACATGGAAAGCTCATTCAAAGACTCTTCAATCTCGTTCACAAGTCCATTCTTTTTGTAAAAGAAATCTAAACCTGTAATTTTAACAATCGATGAAGAAATCTTAGCCATCATACCTGCAAAGAATGAATCAATATTTGTGTCACGATTGATTCTTTTTACACCAAGCTTTTCATCATTGATTTCGGCTAATTCAGCAGCCANTTCTATGGCACGATCAATGCCTGCAATTTCATCGATTAATCCAATCTCTAATGCTTTNGAGCCAATCCAGACTTTACCTCTAGCTATATTATCTATCTCTTCNTTTGTCACGCCTCTATTTTCAGCAACCTTTGAAATGAATTTTTCATAAACAAGATCTGTACCCATTTGGAACAGAGCTTTGTCTTTTTCGGTCAAAGATTCAGCTACCGATGTGGTGATATCAACCGTTGAAACACCATCTTCATTGATTCCAATATACTCAAGAGCCCTTTCAAAAGTTGGAAGAAATCCACCCACACCAATGGAGCCTGTGATGGTGTGCCTTTCAGCCAGAATNTTGTCTGCTGGCGTTGATATATAATAACCACCTGATGCTGCAACACCCCCCATTGATGCAATAATTGGTCTTCCAGANTTTCTAAACTTCTCCANCTCGTCTGCTATAACCTCAGATGCATAAGCGCTTCCACCACCACTATCAACTCTAAGAACCAAGGCTTTGACTGTCTCATCATTATAAGCCTTTCTAACAAGCTTCACGAAATCGTCACCTGCAATACTTCCAGGGCCTGCCGAACCATCCACGATGGATCCTTTTGCTATGATGACCCCCACATTGGACTCGCCTTCTTCAAATACAGGATCCATTTCTACTGAGTTCATATATCCCTTCATGCCAATGATATTGACTTCGTCCTCTTCTTCTCCAGGTGCAATTGAATACAAATAGTCTCTGAATTCTCTTCTATTGGATAATTGATCAATGATTCCATATTCGATGGCTGCTTTTGCAAAGTCATCGCCTGATTCTTTCGCAACAAGTCCTGGGTTATCAATGAAGTATTTTAAGGATTCAGCTGATATACCTCTAGCATCAGATACTTGNTCTAGATATCCATCCCATAAAACCGTTATCCACTCAATGACATTGCCTTTTGCTTCCTCTGACATATCATCTCTAAAATATGGCTCTACAAATGCTTTGTATTCNCCCACTTTAAAGACATTTGCATCAATCAAGAATTTATCAAAAAATGACTTATAGTAAGTTCTCACCCTGCGGTATCCATCAATGAATACGGCGGTGTAATCATGAAGGTGCACTTCATCTGCATATGAAGCAAGATAATATTGTGCGGTTCCATAGCCCTGAGCACTGTAAGCAATGACTTTCTTGCCTGAAGTTTTGAAGTCAGTGATCGCCTCTGCAATTAATTCAAGTTTCGTTGTACTGCCCCCAGCAAAGCCATCTGTACTGATAAGAAGTGTAGAAATATCATCATTGTCTTTCGCATGACTTATAANGCGAGTTACATCTGTAATNAGTGTCTCAGTTTGAGACTCACCAGTTAATTCAGAAAACGCTAATTCAAATTCTGTTTGAGAGATCTCCTCTACTAAGGTCCCTTTGATATTCAAATTCAGTATTGCGCCCTCTTTAATAGGTTCATCNCCAGAAGGAAACAATGGTGAAATTATTATCACTGATATGACGAGAAGAACTATGAATATTGCGGTTCTTTTTAAGAAGACAGCAGATGCGTCTAAAAAGTTTCCTAATTTTGAGAATTTCTCTTTTATGCTCATTTTTGATCCTAATTTATTAAATTATATTATTTTTTTTATNTGTAGTTAATTNTCAGNTTTATAGCAAAACCACNGTTACCACCAATACGAGTCCCACTATAAAAATTACCAATATTTCTAATCCAAGCATTATCCTATTCCTTCATTATTATTTTAATTTTTTTGAACTATACATCATAAATACTCATATATTTTGAATTAATAATGAAGCATTTATCATTCCTCATATCTGCAATCATTTTATTTAGCCCTCATGCTCAAAAATTGAGTCAATTGGCTCATCAAAAAATTTTGTAAGCTTTATAGCAAGCGTTAGAGACGGGTCAAATTTACCATTCTCTACTGAATTAATTGTTTGTCTACTGACACCTAAAATATCTCCAAGTTTTTGTTGGCTCAGCCCTTTCGCTTGTCTTAATTTTCTTAAACTGTTTTTCATTCAGACAGATACTTTTTGTAGAATCTAAAGCCACCTATAATTGATCCTCCTGTAAATGCTAAGAAGAACTCATAAAAAGTCGGTTTAAAATCAAAAAATGGTGAAACCAATGATGCGGTCAGGCCCAGTACTAAAAATCCTATAGCACCCCAACTCAGTACAAAGTCATGATATCTCTGCATCAATTCATCTTGCCTATTAAAAAATTTCATATAGTAAAATACAGCAAAGGCCCAAATAATAACTATGCAGATTCTTATAATATTTATATTTGGAATATCGATTGGCTCATCACCCATCAAGCCAACAGAAGCAATGTGAATGCCCCATGCTAGTGCACCGAAAAAGAATAGAGTCATGCTGATTAGATAGTTCTTCCTATCTTCCTTATCGAGTGATTTGACTGAAATCCACATACCTTTATGTACAATCTTTGCCATAGTAAATAACCTTAAAATCTTGTATTAGGATGTCAAGTGTACTTTACACTACATATATGTCAAGTATATTTGACATAGTTATGATTAATATCATAGGATTCAAATGAATTATTTGATAATAAGATAGAGTGGTTGGAATAAAGATTGCCCAATATTCCTAGGTGGTTATTTGACCTTTTCTTTAATCCTTGCTGACTTACCACTTCTTTCACGGAGGTAGTAAAGCTTTGCACGCCTAACGTCACCTTTTCGTTTGACCTGAATCTCAGTAATAAGTTTGCTATGAGTTTGAAAGACACGCTCAACGCCCTCGCCATTTGAAATCTTACGAACAGTGAATGATGAATTTAGACCTCTGTTCTTTTTAGCTATAACAACGCCTTCAAATATTTGAAGTCTCTCTCTTTCGCCTTCGCGAATTCTTACTTGTACAGCTACAGTGTCCCCTGGAGAAAACTCAGGAATATCATCTCTTAGCTGTTCTTTTTCAATTTGTTCAATTATGTTCATTTCTGTTTCCAATCTCAAATCGTCTGCATTGTATATCAAGCTCTACCTATGTTAAAGATTTTCTGGATCATTTTTTAGATCATCGATTACCTTAATCTGATCTTCAGTGAGCTTCGACCTATCAATTAAATCTGGTCTTCTCATTTGAGTATTCTTTAAAGATTGTATTTTTCTCCATTCCTCTATCTTTTTATGATCCCCACTAAGCAAAATATCTGGAACACTTTCTCCATTAACTTCCGATGGTCTCGTATAATGAGGATATTCCAAAAGACCATCACTGAATGATTCCTCAAGTATAGATTCATCGTCTCCTAGGACGCCTGGAATCAATCTTGCAATGGAATCAATAACAACTGTACAAGCTGCTTCTCCTCCTGAAAGGATATAATCACCTATTGAAATTTCCTCGTGGTTATCTGTTTGGTCTATTGCTCGCTGATCTAAGCCTTCATATCTGGATGAAACAAGAATAATTTTATCCATCTTTGAAAGCTCTTTTGCTTTATTTTGATCAAATGTCTTGCCTCGAGGTGACAAGAAAAAAACAGGGATATCTAGACTATTATCCCTGGCCTGATCAATCGAATCTAGAACAGGGGTTGCTTGCATAACCATACCAGGACCTCCACCATATGGTTTATCATCTATTGAGCCATGTTTATTATCTGCATGATCTCTCGGGTCAAAATAATCTATTCTTATTTTATTATCATTTATGGCATTGCCCACCACACCATAGCTCAATGAGATACTTAATTCTTTTGGAAAGATTGTCACAATTTTAAAATGCATGATTCTTATTCCTCATCATTCCAGTCAACGATGATTACTTTATTCTCTATATCAACTGACTTAACAACTTCATTGTTTATGAATGGTATGAGTTTGCGATAGCTATTTCCAATAACAACCATCACATCATTGGAGCCTGTTTCCATAAAAGAATCTAATATTCCATAATTGATATTGTCTTTGCTCTTAACATCAAAACCGATTATATCTGCCCAATAATATGATTCAGACGATATCTCTGGCAAATCTTCTCTATTTACAACGATCTCACATTTGGCCAGTTTTTCTGATTGGTTCCTATTATCTATACCAGAAAGCTTTAACCTGATTGTTTTACCGCTAGAAGTAGAATCATCGATAACATATGGATAATATTCATTATCCTTGTTTATGAATATTTTCTTATAAGAAAAGAAGTTAGCAATTGGATCAGTATAAGAAATGACCTTTAACCAGCCTTTTATGCCATGAGGAGATAGAACATATCCAATGACCACTTTTTGTTGGTCATTCATATTAGCTTAGAAAACTAGATGTACTAAAAAGCCAAAGATATAGACTAGCTCTCATCCTTTTTTTTGTCAGATTCCTCTTCGGCTGGAGCTTCTTCTTCTGCTGGAGCTTCTTCTGCTGGAGCTT
>NZHF01000068.1 GCA_002691305.1 Gammaproteobacteria bacterium
ATGGGGAATGAAGGAAATGAAGGAAAGGGTAGGGGTTAAGAGAGATCCAAATGGGGGAGAAATAGCGAGGGACTTTACAAGTAGTGAGAGAAAAGAGTATGGGGTTTATATGAGGGAATATCGAGCAAAGCATGGATTAGTAGATGGATTAAGAACAGATCAGGAAGGATTTAGTGATTATTTAAGGAAGAGAAGAGAGATTGATGGGAAAAGTAGGCCAGGTAGATAGGATGGGGTTTAGCCCTGTAGCTAGCTGCTTGGTCGTGGTCGGCTTGGGTTAGATGAGGCCCCCATTTCTGGGGGTTTTATCGCCAAAATATTTAATTACGTCAGAATAAAAGAAGTTTTGGTGGGGACCAATGCCTTATTTGACCAACAATCAGCGGATGGAACTTGGATTAGAGGGAGCCTGCTGTGTAAAGCCCGAGACGTTGAAGGCGGCTGATACGTCAAAGGTTTATGTAGATGAAGAAGTGCAGGAAGCTTTGTTAGCACCAAAGCCAGTGAAGAAAAAAGCTGAAGAATGAAGCAACTTTGGGAACCATTACCTCCACAACTGAGGGAAAGCTTTCCAAATTTCACTTGTTATCTGCTGAGGGAGTTGGGATTAGCTGATAGTCCAACGAAACAGCAGATAGCAGTGTGCAAATGGATGCAAGAAGGACCTGATAGGAGTCTGACTGTTGCATTCAGGGGATTAGGGAAGTCAATTCTTGCGTCTTTTTATGCTTTATGGAGATTAAGGGTAGATCCGAATGAAAAGATTCTGATTGTCTCTGCTACAGCAGTTAAATCAACTGACTTTTCGTCTTTTATGCTCCGCTGCATTGGAGAAATAGATATTCTTCAATGTCTTATGCCTGGGCCAGAAAATAGATTTTCAAATGTTGCCTTTGATGTAGGGCCAGCTCAAGTTGAACAGTCTCCGTCTGTTCGATCAATGGGTGTCATGGGACAAACGACGGGCCAGAGATGTACCTGTGCCATACTCGATGATGTTGAGACTTTAGCTAACGTAATTACACAGCTAAAACAAGACAGAGTTGCACACGCTGTTGAAGAAATACAAAGTATCATAAAGCCAGAGGAGGGCCAGCTTTTACCCCGTAAAATTTTATATTTAGGAACGCCACATACCGAAACGAGTATATACTTAAGGCTTGTGAGAGAACGGAACTATTCTGCTCGTTACTGGCCTGCGCTCTATCCGAAGGAGTTCGATTGCTACGAGGGCAGCCTCGATCCGACGATCGAACATGAGGTCATCTCGAATACTAGCCTCGTGGAAGAGCCTACTGATCCAGAAAGATTTGGGCATGAGGACATTCTTCAAAGAAAAGCATCCATGACTAAGGCGAGCTTTGAACTTCAGTTCATGCTCAATACCCGATTAGCAACTTTAGATAAGTATCCGATCAGGTTGGGGGATCTCTTAGTAATGGATCTCGATGGGAAAGCTCTGCCAGAGACTTGTATATGGTCTAACCAACCTGATATGAGATTGCAAGACTTAGTTTGTGTAGGCTTAGGAGCTGATAGGTTTTACCATCGCCCAATATTTCAAAATGGATGGGTGTCGAAAACCGAATCATGGCGGTGTGTCTTAGCTATTGACCCTGCCGGACGAGGTAAGGACGAATTAGCTTGGGCAGTTTTAGCAGAGCTAAACGGAAACTTATTTCTACTTGAATCTGGTGGATCAACTCTTGGTTATGCCGATGAAGTTCTGCAATATCTCTCCGAAACAGCAAAGAAATGGGATGTTAATTACGTCGTCGCTGAATCAAACATGGGTGATGGAATGTTTACAGCTCTGTTAAAACCACATTTAACAAGAACACATCCATGCACTATCGAAGAAGTTAGACATAACATCCGAAAAGAAGAAAGATTATGTGACACACTTGGCCCCTTAATTCAGCAACATCGTCTTATTGTTAATAGTCGAGTCATTAAAAATGATTATCGTCTGACTGATGAAGATCCTGAACATGGATATTCACGGAGCCTTTTTTGGCAAGCCTCAAGATTGACACATGAAAGGAATTGTTTAAGCCATGATGACCGCCTTGACGCTCTTGCTATTGCAGTCGGTTTTTTTGTTGAGTCAGCCGCCCAAGATCAGAAAGTTCAACAACAACATCGAAAAGATCAACTCTTCCAAGATGAATTAGACGCTTGGATGGATGAGACAACAGGTTCTATTGACTCAATAGCTTTTGGTTTTAAGAAAAAAACTACTTCGGGCCGAGCTTTCGGAGGGGTTCAACGTTTGAAGGTGGGGTCTTAAGCGGAATAACTTTGTCATCCATGCTTGAGAAATCCAATTTATTAGCAAGTTTTTTCAATGTGCTGCCTTCTGCTGCAACAGCAGTCACATTGTTTTGCTTTAACAGCATCATTGCTGCTGATATTGCCTTGCGATCTCCTTCTTTCAAGTCGTCTAAAACTTGATCTGCAACTAATTCGTGGATTGTTGCTAATTTTTCTTGTAAATCCATAAACTTCTACGGGGAAGTGGAATAACTTCTCTACTATGGTATATATTCCTGATTATCGGTAGGCTGTAAAGGTCTACGTCCTTGGAGAGTGACTTATTTCCCGAACATAGATGAAAGATTAATAGCTGCTCTAGATGAGCAGTTTCCAGATCAATGTCCTGATTTGAGTCTTTCTGAAAAAGAAGTTTGGTTTAAGTCAGGCCAAGCGTCTGTCATCAAGTGGTTAAAACGCCGTTTGGAAGAACAGGAAAATGACGTTTTTCAATTGGAGGCAGTCTGATGTGTATGGGTGGTGGCTCTGCTGCGACAATTACGGTTCCTGATTATAAAAAATATGATCAGCAATTTGATTTACAAAAAGCTTCGATAGAACAGGCTGCTAATACGTCAACTTTGACGGCTCAGGCTGATCTTAATTCTGCATTAAGAGCGAAGCAAGATGCGTCAACACAATTATTACTAGCGAAGCAACAACAAGCAGATGATACAAATGCAGCAGCGATGAGATTAGCTCAAGTTGTTGGGCCGCCGCCAAGAGAAGAACATGCTAAACCTCCTGAAATTGGAGTTGATGAACGTGGCATCAAAGGAAAGAAAGGTAAATCCTCTTTAAGGATTGGCAAAGTTGCCAGAACGTCCGGCAAAGGTGCTGGCCTCAACATTACTTAGGTACTCATTATGTGTTTCGGAAAACCAGAAGCTCCCACTATTGTCTATCAAGGCCCAAGTGAAGAGGATTTGCAACGAGATCGAGAAGTTTTAGAGACATTTAGAACTACTTCAGAGGCAAACACTAAGACTTTTCAAGAAAGTATTAATCAACAAATTGCATCGGCTCAAGCTTCGACTAACGCTCTTATGGAACAAGTTAATGCTCAAGGTGGGGGAACTGTAGAAAACGTAGTCAACGATGCTCCTTATGCAATTACAACTGAGGACAACGTGACTGATGAAGACGCTCAAACAACTACAAAGATTTCAAAGAAAAAGAAAAAACCAAGCACCTTAAAAATTTCAGCGGGTGGCCTTACGGCTTCTTCTGGAACAGGTGTTAACTACGGAGTTTAATTATGTGCGAAGCCCCCGACATCCCAGGCCCATTCGACAACCTTTGGAATGATGCTGTTGGTGTAACTGCGGCAAAGAATGAGGCGAAAGAAGCTGCAAAAGAACAAGAAAGACTTAATCAAATCGCGGAACAGCGAAATGCAGAAATTGAGGCAAACAGATTAGAACAGATACGGATAGCCAATGCAGCTACCGCTGCTCAACAAGAAGCTGCTGCTGCTGGCTCGGCTGCAATACAAGAGGTACAACAGCAGGCCGAAACTGCTTTTGTTGTTGGTGGTTCAGCTAATGCTGCTGAAATTTCAGAGCGTAATGCTGCTATAAGTGCTGCGAATAGTGCAGCAACTACGTCTCAAGGCATTCTTTCCAAGCAGAAGAAGAAGAAAAAAGGTCTAAGAATATCTCCTAAAGATGCTTATGCAAAAGGTGAAGGTTCTGCTGGAACCACTTCTGCTTCATTAAAAATCGGCAGTCAAGGTGTTGCTGCTGGTACTGGTACTAATCTCCCTGTCTAATTATGGCTACTGCTGAACAGCGTTATCGCTCTGGTGAAAATGATCGGAATTGGGTTTTAGATAAAGGCCGTAATTCTGCTCGTCTTACGGTTCCTTATTTAATTCCAGAATCAAACGATCCTGTCACGAACAATAAAGATACATACGCTGTTCCGTGGAACGGAATTGGGGCTCGTGGAGTTTTGAACTTAGCAAGTCGAATGCTTTTGGCTTTGCTACCTCCAACGCAACAATTTTTTAGATTTTCACTAGACGAAGCTGCATTAGCACAGCAAGGAGTCGGGCCAGAGCAGAAATCTCAGTACGAAGAGGCATTAAGCAAGATTGAAAGGATGGTGCTTAGGGAAATAGAAGCAAGTAATGATCGTGTTGTCTTACATGAGGCGTTATTACATTTAATCGTCGCCGGAAATGCACTTTTATATGTTTCGACTGATGGATTAAGGGTATTTCATCTCAATCGCTACGTTTGTTTCCGCGATCCAATGGGAAATCCTTTGGAAGCGGTGACATGTGAACAGCTTCCTTACTACGCATTGCCAGAAAAGGTTAGGCAAATGCTAGAAGAAGAGGAAGAAGAAGATTTAAAAGGACTTTATAAGCAACCTGAACCATTAGAAGCGAAGGAAGAAGAGAAGAATTGCAAGGTTTACACCCATATCAAGTGGGAAGGTGATCAAGTTAAGTGGCACCAAGAAGTGAAAAATAAGGTTGTCCCAGGCAGCGAAGGAAAAGCACCGAAAAATCTTAGTCCTTGGCTCCCATTGCGTATGACTAGAATTGACAGTCAAGCCTACGGAGTGGGATATGTAGAATCTGCGGCAATAGCTGACTTACAAACAGTTGAGGCGTTATGTCAAGCGATAGCAGAAGGAGCATTAGCTAGTGCAGCGGTACGTTTCCTAGTAAAACCAAGCGGAGTTACGAAGGCTGCTGATCTTGCAAAAGCCCCTAATGGTTCTTTCGTCACAGGAGATCCTTCCGATGTGCTTGCCCTGCAAGTTCAGAAATCACAGGATCTATCCGTAGCGATGCAAGGCAAAGAACAAATTGAAAGAAGACTTGCCCAAGCTTTCATGCTTAACGATCAGAGAAATGCGGAGCGCGTCACCGCGGAAGAAGTGAGAATGACCCAGCTCATTACGGAACAAAGCATCGGCTCGATATATTCGATATTACAAACAGAGTTTCAAGTCCCATACGTCGCAAGGAAGTTAGACATTTTAACTAGGGAGAATAAGGTTCCAAAATTACCTGATGATTTAGTAAAACCAATAATGACGGTTGGTCTAGCAGCAGTAGGAAGAGGACATGAATTAGAACAGTTAGTCAGATTTACACAGACTTTGGCTCAAACAGTTGGGCCAGAGGGATTAGCCCAGTATTTAAAACCTACTGAGTTAATAACTCGTCTTGCCTATTCAATGGGCATAGACACTTTGGGCCTAATCAAGACTGAGCAAGAGCTACAAGCTGAAGCACAGCAGGCCCAAGAGCAAGCACGACAGCAAGCTTTACTGCAATCAGCTATGGGTGATCCGCAGAAGTTAGCTAATGCTGCTCAAACCGCTAATGAAATTGCAAATCCACCCCAAGAAGCACAATGACCGCGACCCCACAAGGCACTCCACAGCTAACTATTCCTGAAGGACAAGAGGGAATAGCTAGTCCTGATCAACAGGAATTAGTTGAACAGATTCAACAAGAAGGGCAAATCTCTGAAGATGCTCAACAAGTCTTAGAAAAATTTAAAAGTACAGAAGATTTAGCAAAATCTTACGCAGAGCTGCAAAGGAAGTTCACTCAAAATCAACAGCAAAAACCTGAGACTCAGGAAAAGGCTGAAGAATCAACTGAAGAATCAACTACGGACGAAATCAATTGGCCTGAATCAATTGAAAATTATACGTTTGAAGTTGGAGAGAAATTTTATGGAACAGAAGTAGCAACTGCTTTGCAAAATGCTGAAGTTAATCCAGTTGAGATGTGTGAAAAGTTTTATGCAGGGGAAGATGTAAGTAATTATGTGAATGACATAGTTGATAAAGGTGGTTTACCTAGAGATCTAGTTGAAAGGTATTTAGAAGGAAGTCGTGTTCGTGCTGGTCTTAATAGGGATTCTGCTCAAAAGGTAATGACAGATACAGAGGAGCAGCAGATAAAAGATGAATTAGGAGGCGATGCTGCTTTCAATCAAATTGCTGATTGGGCTGGTAAAAACTTAAATGCAGAAACTTTAAAGTCTTATAACGACACGATTGATGGTGGAAATCCTGACGCAATACGTTGGGCAGTTCGATCATTACAAATAGAAATGGCAAACCCTAACGCTGTTGTAGAACCAAAACTAATAGGGGGTGGAGATGTCCCAAGTGAGACAACATTCCAAAGTAAGCAACAAGTATTAGATGCAATGAGTAAGACGAATGATAGAGGACAAAAAATATATGAAGTAGATCCAAGTTACCAAGAATCAGTTAAACAAATGTTGGCAAGAAGCGGCGCGTGGGATAGCCTTAAGTAAGAAAGCAAACCAAAAGCTTTAGGCCCATTAAGGTGGATAACCTAAGTAGCGAAGGAAGGGCTATCTAACAAAAGTATTTTTCTAAAAAATTAAGTCATCATGGCTGTAACACTCAGCCGTATTGGTCAGGTTAAAGGTGCAGGTGCCACTTGGGGTGCTGGTGCTTCTGGTCTAGATACGGACAGAGCTTTAATGTTGAAGCTCGGATCGGCGGAAGTTATGGAAGCCTTCATGACTGCCACGGTTTTCAAAGGAAAAACTCGTGAAAGAAACATAAGAGGCGGCAAAAGCGTAGCCTTCCCAATCACGGGTAAAATGACCGCTGCGTACCATCAGCCAGGTACTGAGCTGACAGGTACAATCAACGATCCTTCTGACCTCAACGAGAGGGTAATTAGCTTGGATGCGTTGATGGTTGCAGACGCGGCGATTTATAACGTCGATGAATTAATGTCATTCTTCGATGTTAGGCAAATTTATACGAAGGAATTAGGACGTGCTTTAGCCGTTGAGTATGACAAGCGTGTTGCAAGGATGATCTTTGCAGCGGCAAGCAACACTACTGAGCCTTTAAATAAAACTTCTAACGCAGGAAGAATAGGACAAGGACTAACACTTGGAACTGATTACACAGCTTCAGGTGCTACTCGTCAGGCAAAAGGTGATGCTCTAGTTAACGCGATCTTTGACGCTCGTGTTGGCTTTGAGACTAAGGATGTAAGTATCGACGACATGTACGCGGTATTTACTCCAGAGGATTACTACCTCATCTCACAATCAAGTCGTGCTATCAACGCTGACTTCGGTGGAGCTGGAACCATTGCAGATGGTCGCACATTGCGTGTTGCTGGGATTCCTATTCTTAGCTCTAATCACGTAACTCAAAGTGCTTACACGCTTGTAGCGGGTGATCACAATGGAGATTACGCTCAGAACTTGAGTAAGTGTAAGGGTCTAATCTTTAACAAGGAAGCTGTTGGTGTTGTTTCACTACTATCTCCAGCACTTCAGTTAACAGGTGAAGAGTGGAGAGTTGTTCACCAAGCAGATCTTATGGTCGCAAGACAAGCACTAGGTATGGGAGTTCTACGAGCTGAGTCAGCTTGTAAAATTGTTATTCCTTAGTAAGCTAAATACGAGAGATTGCAAAGCAGGGGCCAGCGAAAGCTGGCTCTTTTTTTTGCTTACTAATACAATGTATGCAACGCCCTTGTAGATGAGTAATGGGATTAGCAAATCAGTCAGTTACCCCAGGTAGAAGTGGACTGCTAGATGCAGTAAATATTTTGCTTGAGAATATAGGTGAGCAACCAGTTAACACCTTAGAAAATCAACAAATAACTGATGCGAGGATTGCTGAAAGAACACTACTTGAGTTTCATAAAGAGGGGCAAATTAAAGGGTGGAGCTGGAACACAGAAAGAGATTATCCATTCTCTAAAGATTCAAGTGGTGAAGTGAAAATACCAACTAATGTTTTAAAACTTTCGTTAGATCCATATCTTTATGCAGGTCGTTACCAGCATCGAGGAACAAGGTTATATGACACGGAATATCGAACTTATATTTTAGAGACAACGATTGATGACATTTTATGTGATGTCATTTTTGGCATGTCATGGGATGAATGTCCAGAAGCATTTAATCGTTGGATAACAATTAGATCAGCAAGAGTTTTTGCACAAAGAGTTTTAGGAGATAGTGCATCATTTAGATATACGCAAGAAGACGAGAAAGCAGCTCAAGTTGTATTAGAGCGAATGGAACAAGAACAGGAGCAAGCGAATTTATTAACAGGAGGAAGGAATCACTTGCCGTTCCCAACTTATGCCCCTGCTTCGGGACTTAGCACTCGCCGTATTACTACTGGAATCAGACTCTAATGGCTTTACGTTCTTATTCAATACCAAACCTATCTCAAGGTGTTTCGCAGCAACCTGACGCTCAAAGAGATCCATCACAAGGAGAAATACAAATCAATGGAATGTCGTCAATTGTCGAAGGTTTACGAAAAAGAGATTCCAGCGAAGTCTTGGCAGAAGTCTCTAGCACCAGTTTTGGAGACTGTTTCATCCATAGTATTCTTAGGGATAATACTGAAGAATATCTTGCAGTAATAAGCAACAATGACGTAAAGGTTTACGACCTTGAAGGGAACGCCATAACTGTTAATAAGCCTAGTGGCGTTAGTTATCTATCAAGTGTTACTGATGCGAGGCAGCATATAAGAGCTGTAACGATTGCTGATTACACCTTCATAACGAATACGAAGCAGATTCCAGCAATGAAAACTGCGACAGCTCCGGCTACTGCAAGACCTACGGCACATGAAGCATTGGTATGGATCAAAGGAGCTTCTTATGGAAACCGTTACAAATTAACAGTTAATGGAAGTTCAGCTCAAGTTGACACTCCTGTTGCTGCTGTTATTTCTAGTGGTGGATCAGTTACAGAAAATAGAATTAGTTCAGAAGATATTGCTGAAAATTTAAGAACAAATATTTCTGCAAGTGGAGTAACAATTACTCGAAGTGGTTCTGTTTTGCATTTGACATCTTCAAGTGCAATTACTTTGTCTGCTACTGACGCAAAAGCAAACCAAGATATTGCAATTTTCTTGAATGATGTTCAAGCATTTACCGAGCTTCCAACAATTGCACCGATTGGGTATCAAATTTCGATTATTGGAGATCCAGGGAACGATTTTGATGGTTATTACGTTGAGTTCCAACCTAAGAGTGGAAATTTCGGAGAAGGTGCGTGGGTAGAAACAGTTAGTCCAGGTGTTGAGTACGAGGTCGATGAAGATAAAATGCCTCATATTTTGGTGAGATTATCTAATAGTCAATTTTATTTTGGGCCTGCTGATGCAAGCACTCAATCAGGTACAGAGATGCCCAAGTGGGGCAATCGAATAGCTGGTGATTACAACACAGCTCCAGATCCGAGCTTTATTGGTTTTCCTATTAATGACATCTTTATCTATAAAAATAGACTTGGATTCTTGTCCGATGAAAACGTCATTTTGAGTCGTGTTCGTGCGTTTTTTGAGTTTTTCCCTGAGACAGTCACGACAATTTTAGATACTGATCCGATTGATGTTGTAGCAAGTAATAACAAAGTTTCTATTCTTAAATATGCCGTACCTTATCAAGATGAATTAATATTATTTAGCTCACAATATCAATTTAGATTTAACGCTGCTGAAACAATATTAACTCCTAAAACTGCACAAATAACAGTTTTAACTCAATTTGAAGTTGATGTAGAAGTCAGACCACAATTAGCTGGTGGAGGTATTATCTTTACCCAATCTAATGGGGATTGGTCACAGTTTAGAGAATTTAGTGTTCGTGGAGCTGGTACTGCTTTGACAGCAGATGCAGCAGATTTAACTGGTTATGTGTCGGCTTATATCCCAAGTCAGATGTTCAAACTGACTGTGAATGATACAAGCAATGTGATGTTTGGAATAAGTGGGAAGACTGGTCATCAAAATCGTATTTATGTTTATAAGTTCTTTTTCCGTAATTCAGGAGAAGGAACGCAAAGGGCTCAATCTAGTTGGAGTCATTGGGAGCTTTCAGGAGCCGATGAAGTGCTTCAGGTACTTGCAGTAAGGGAAACGCTTTATTGCTTAGTGAGATATGGAACAAAGGTTTATTTAGAAAAGATTTCGGTCATGGATCGGATGCAAGAGCCTCAAGCTGGCTCTCCATATCCTCTTCTATTGGATCGGCGTATCTCAACTACCACTGAAACCCCAACCTCAATGAGAGTTTCAGCGGGTAGTTATGACGCAAATACAAAGAAGACGACTTGGACATTGCCTTATACAATCGCGGCAAAAACAGAAGCGTGGAGTGGATTCGGCACAAGCACAAACGGTGGTGTATTGCTCGGTTCAGCAACGTCTGGGACGACAATTGTTGCTGATGGTAATTGGAGTAGTTCTCCGATTTATTTTGGAGAGTCTTATACCTTTAGATACCGTTTTACTCGTTTTAAACTTTATAAGGAAATAGGAGGAGGAAAAGCAGCAGCAAATGTTGAAAGAACTCAAGTAAGACACGCAAAACTTCGTTATCACGAATCACATTATTTTGAAGTTCATGTTCTTCCAGAGGGAAGAGATACAGGAATTTATAAGTTTGATGGAACAGTTTTAGGTTCTAGAAATTCAGCATTAGGAAGTGCTTTACCTAGTGGATGGACGCAAGATGACGAACGATTTTTTGAAGGAGTATTCAACATTCCAATTATGAGTAGAGGTGAAAGGTGCATGGTGGAGATTCAAAACGATACTCCTCATCCTTGTAAGTTTTCTACTTGTGAGTGGGTTGCATTGGTAACTGGAAAAGCGGCGGCAATCAGATGAGATGGATAAAAGCGGAGCCTGGTGATATGTACGTCATCGGAGAAAACTTAAGAGAACAGGATAAGAATGAAGTCTTATTTAGTCATGGTTTGTCTCCAGTTGAAGCTTGTCTGAGAAGTTATAGAGATAGTCAAGTAATTCAAGCAATTGAAGGAGATGATGGAGATCCGGTTGGTATTACGGGGCTGACGCAAAACTACATTTGGTTACTAGGAACTGATAAATTAACGGCAACAAAAAATCATAGATGGCAATTATGTATTCATGGGCGAGAATGGGTAGAGTATTGCATTGATAGAGCTGGTGGAATGATTGAAAATTATGTTTATTCAGAAAATAAAGAATCAATTCGTTGGTTAAAACATTTGGGCTTTAATATTGGGGAGCCAGAACCTTACGGGGTCGCGGAAAAAATGTTCTGTCATTTTTGGAGGAAAGCTTAAATGGTTGCTCTTTTAGCTGGTGGTGCTTTAACCCCTGCGGGTGGAGCTTTATTGACAGGAGGGCTTCAGTTCTTCCAAGGAATGTTGGGCTATGGAGCTAAGAGACAAGAACATGCAAATCAGGTTGCTTATAAAGCTGCTTCAGATGAATATTCTGCTTGGAATGCTTCGCTACAAGCAAAGACTTCTAACTTAAATAAAAAATATAAGTATTTCCAAGATCAAGTTAATTGGGGTCAGCAAAATAACTACGTTGCAAGTTTAAGAAATTTCGAGTTATCAAAAGCAATAGCTCAAGCAGATGTTGTTGCAGATACGAGGACTTCTGCTGGTGTTGATTATGTTCGACAAAGCGATTCGTTAAATGCTGCTAATGCAGAGCAAGCGATGTCTGATGCGATGTCGATGTTTCATTACAAGACACAAGCATTAAGGATGGCTGCTAGTGCGATGGCTGGAGATACAGGAATGGTTGATCGAATACAGAACGACTATCAAATGCAGTTAGGAAATCAATCAACGATTATGGCAATTAATAAGGGATTTAGAGATCGACAACTTTCGAGAGAACAAGCAGGGGCGATAGCTGGATATTTAGAAAAGTTCAATTCTCAGCAGTTTTATCAAATGCAAGAGTACCAAGATCCATTACGTCCGTTTGCACCATTACCAACAATGGTTGGTGCTGTACCTCCATCAATGGTGGGCGGGGCTCCGAGTGCTACTGCGGCATTCTTAAGTTCAGCTATTGGAGCTGTAGGAACCGGCATCAACACCTACGGAACCATGAGTAAGTACACGTCTTCTGGTACTGGTGGAGGTAATGGCTAATGGCTAATGATCGTTTATCGCTAAGTCAGATTCAACCATCTGCCAAACCTGTCTCAAGTTTTTTCAGAAAACAGGCTGTTAATCCCGCAGCTCCGGCGAAGCCTTCAATGCTTCCAAGTGCATCTGGAGTACAAATTGTTCAGAGAGGGAATGTCTCTAATGTAAAAGGCTATAACAGTCTTCAGGAATTATCAGAGGCAGTTAAATTATTAGTTCCTGTTGTTGATGCAGGGTTAGAACTTTATGCTTCAAATCAATATCAAAAAGGACAGCAAGAATTATTAAAGGCTAATAGAGGAAATAACAATGCAATGGTTCAAGGTGAAAAGAACTATGCAGCAGACAATAGAGTTGTTCATCGAAATAATGAAGCGGCTGGAGTATTAATGGATGAATTAAATCCTTACCGAAAGGCAGGGATGTTAAATCAAGCAAGTGCAATTACAGCAACATTAGTACCGCAAGCATTTAACAAAGCATGGTTAGAGAATGGAACAGAATTATCTAAATTAGATCCAGGTGATCCAGCTATAAACCAATTAAAAGCAAAGGTAACAAATGACCTTGCAAATGTTTATGGATTAGATGAATATTCTCCAGGTTTTATTGATAAAGTTTTACCTAAAATTAATAAAGAGTGGGAGCAATTACAAAATAAACAATTTAGTGCAAATGTTAAATATAAGAAGCATGTAAAAGAAATACAAACAGCAGATGGATTAGAAGCAATCATGGAAAGTGATGCTAGTGAAGAGGATAAATATAAACAAGTTGCAGGATATTTAGCTGAAGCTGCTTCGACTTCAGGGCTGAATGGTGAAGCATCTGCAATGACTGAGGATGCAATTATTAGATTAGGAAAGAAATTACAATGGGAATCTGTTACTGGTGCAAATACAAAGGCACAAACTTTATTAGAACAATTAAATAGGATGCCTTCAGGAATACTTGGAGATGATGGAAGAGTATTATCAATTGGAGATGTTTATGGCCCTAGATTATATGTAGATACTGATTCAGTTGCTTCTGTTGCTTATAAAGAATATAACAAAGGTCAAAAGAATTTTAGTGCTTCATTTGAAGAGACTTATGCTAAGTTATTTTATCAGAATAGAGATAATCCAAAAGCTTTAAAGGAGTTAGAAAAAAAAGCACTTGATGATGAAAATTTCAAAGGGCTTGCTTTTACTAAGAAGTTAGAATATATCAATAACTGGAATGATGCTATTGATAAAAAGATAGAAGGATCGGTTGACACTGTTAGTTGGGATAAGTTTTTTACAAGACAAGAAATGTTGATTGGGAATGACTATGACTCATTAGAAGAAAGAAAATTGTTTTGGGAGAAGATGGAAAGTGTTCCAAGTAGAGCTACAGAAAAAAGACAACAATTAATAGATCGTTATCAAAAAATAAGGACTAAGAAATTATCTTCAGCAGAAAGAAGTATCGACAAACCAAATCTAAATAACACTTTAAAACTTAGATTGGAAGCAATATTAGAAGCTAACTTCCCTGGTGATATGAGTACAGGGATATTTAGAGCTGAAATGAAAAATGAAGAATTTGATATTATTGATTTCATGGCTTTTGGAGAGCTAGATAAAACAACAGCAGAAGCAAAAATAGCTCAAGCTTTATATGAAAAATCAATGATTGCTATAAGGAAGAAGGCAGTTGATTTAGGGTTAGATGAATTAAGTATTGATCAACAAAATGAAGCAATTAATGATGCTATTGACACATATATAGGATCAGATTTATTTAAGGCTCATCTTGGTAATCCTGTTGTGAAAGAAAAACCACAGGAGAAAATAAATGTAAACGAAGGAGGAGATAATAAGGAAAAGAAACAAGTCAATGTTCCAGTAGATCGAATTTATTTCAAGGCTTCAATGCCAGTTTCAAAAGAAAGATTGCAGCAATGGGAGACAGTACCAATTTATTCAGCAGATGAAACNAAAAAGATTTGGGAAAGAGNGAAGAAAGGATCTGAATTACCTNTGAATTTATTAAGAGGAGCNAATCAAAANGGTATTAATCCAGCGAAATTACTTCTACAAAATATAGATCTTTGGGAAAAGTTNAATGGAAAGCCATTTNANTGGNCTCCNTCTGCNGAAGAACGTCTACAACTTTTGAATGAAGGTAATCAAGCTAAAGGTTTGATTGATGGTTCTTTAACTGCTGTTGCTCTTCCTGGGGCATTGGCTTCAGCGAGCAATGTTCTGAACAATATTTTCACGGGTAATTCAATTGCTTCTGCTCCTGGGATTTTTGACAACAGAAACCCAATACCAGGAGCTAGATGGACTCAGTTCGACTTAATTCGTTTTGGAGAGCCACCTAACAAGAAGGAAACCCCAATGGATAAATGGCAACGGTTCAATCCTGAAGTTGGGAACACCCGATCTATTGGTTAATTCTTATGTTTATTTTTCTTTGGAGGTCTAACCCATGACAACTACACCATTAAACGTCGATCTACTTGAAGATGATGATGAAGATGAGAACATAGGAGCTGAGACTAATGCTGTTCAGCCTCAAGTAATTGAGAAAAAAGATGATGAGCAGACAAGANTAGATGAAATATCAAATAAGTACGATAAAAAAAGAGAGCAACTTACTAATGCTGGTTTACACCCAGAGGCAGGCGTTGATTTAAAACANCCTTGGAATGANNANNAAGATACTTATNTAAAGAAATCTCCNTGGTATGACAAGTTAGCTTGGTGGATTCTTGCCCCAGATTATGACCAGCGTCANATGGGNCATCTCCTNAATACATTTGAGAAGGTAGAAAAAGAAAAATTAAATGTTGTAGAAGGTTTAACTAACTATTACACCGAAGGAATTACTAGAGGTTTCAAGCATGAGCTAACAAGAATTGATAGTCCAGGGAAGTTTGCAGCAAGAGTTCCCTATTGGGCAACAAGAGCTGTACTTCCAAAGGATTGGGCTAATACTGCTTATTTAGGAACAGGTGATGCAATAACAGGGGCATTGCAAAATATTGGTGACTGGGGAGAAGGTAGCTATACAGACAAATGGTTTAGTAGTTGGACAGACGAAGCACAAAGAAATTTATATAAAACGCATGGATTTAAAGATCCAGCGGAATGGACAACAGAAGAAGTTCAAGGTATGGAGGCAAGATCAAGTCTCATGCTTAATGTCTGGTTGGCAGTTGGAACATTAGGAATTGGTAATGCTGTTGCGGCAAACCAAACGCTTGCTGCTTCTGCTCCTTGGCTGACTAGAGCTGCTGCAAATTTAAACCCTGCAAAAGCTAAAANNNTNNNGGGTGCNTTTAGTCGTCTTTCTATTGTTAATGCTTTAGACGAAGTTCCTTCAACTTGGTTAGATCGAAATGAAGGTGGAAGTGCTGCTTCATTTTTGTCTTGGGCAGGGATTAAAGATCCAGCAATTACTCCAGGGTTAACAAAGTGGGAGTCTGCCGAAAGAGCTTTTCTTCCCAACCTTGCAGCAAGTACAGCTTTTGCAGGGCTATTAAATTATCTTCCTTTAAAGCAAGGTNTTAAAGATGCAAAGACAGGATTTGAAAAGTGGGAACCTGATATTGAAGGNCCATTAGCAGCGGGGAAAAATATTTATGAAAAAGCAGATATTATTACGAATAAAGCATACGATTGGATAGAGGGTAATTTCCAAAATACTTATCGTGCTATTCGTTCTAAAGATATATTTAACCGTAGAACTGANATAAGAAANAATCAAGTTAANAGTGGTCTAATTGAAGAAACTACTGATGGAGGATANANGCAAGGAACTTTATCTTTTGAAGAAACAAAACCAACAGCAGAAGGAGCAGAACAATCTTTAAAAGATAAGTATATAAAGCCTGAAAATGCTGTTGAGTCAGATGCTTTAGAGGAAGCTTTANATACAGGTAGTACCGCAGAATTAATTGAAATTGAAACAAGGGTTGAGGCAGGTGAGCCTGTTGTCACAGTTACCGATGAGGTCTTAAGTCGTCCTATTCCTGAAAAAGAGTTTCCATCAACTGAAAGATATAATTTAGTAGAAGAAAGTGAAGAAGGTTTAGAATTTGAATTAGAAATGGTNGATGATTTAAATAAAGAACAATTAGGTAAATTATTAGAAGATAAGAAGATTTTAGCGAGAATTAAAAAGTTAACTGGTAAAGNTAAAGGTGATCCTTGGGTAACAATTGATCGTATAGATATTGCTAAAGCTTTAAAAGATTTACAGGCAAATGATGGNTTAGTTATTCANAGAACTCCTGATGTNTATGAAGAGGCAATGTCGAATGTTAGGAGAATTAATGAAAGTNTAAAGGCTGAAAAAGTTGAAGGTGAAGCACCTATAGAAAGAGTTGATACAAGAGGGTTTGAGAAAGATGACATGTTGGCTTATCAAAGATTAGTAAATTCAATTGATAAGGCTATTGGTTCCGAGTGGAAAGGCGGTCTTGATACAGCGGGAGATGTTTTAAATGTTTTAAATGTTGCAAGAGTTACGGTAGAAGAAGGAGTTCAAAGAGCTTTAAGAGATTTTGCAAGAGTAACAACGAGCCTAAGTGGTAGACGTTTAAATGTAACTGAACAAGTTCCAGGGTCGAGATTTGTATTAAATCAAGCAAGAAGAGATAGACNAGAGCTATTAAATGGAATCACAAAGAAAGCTCTAGATAATGGAGAAGCAAGACCACCATCAACAACACTTCCCAAGACACCAGAGCCAGGTAATTTTAATTCTGAAAAAGTAGTAGATGATTTATTAAATGGAAAAGTTACTGATGATGTTATTGAAGCATTAGACAATGAAGTTCGATTAATTGAAGAGAATGGAAAGCTAGACGCTGCAAGAGAAGCAGATCAAAAGATTGCAGAAAGAAGAGTTAGCGATTACGAAAGTAAAACTTATGAACAGAAGAAAGCTGAAGGTGAGATCTTACCTAAGAAAACAAGAACACAAGAAGAAATAATAGACCAGCAAAACAGAATGGATGCTTCCCCTGCGGCTAAACGTGGACGGAAAAAGATAGAGCCAGGGACACCTCATCCAGATGATCCAAGAAAGATAAGAGGATATGACGGAAGATGGGTAACTAGGCAATACTTCAATCAACAAACTGCTGCAAGAAAAGCTGCTGAAGGTGGTGGTGGCATACAGCAAAGCAGCTTTGGCCNTGATACAGATTTCACAGGTGGAGAATATAACGAGCGTTTAGTAAGACAACANTTAATGGAGATTCAGGCAGGGGAAAAAATAACTAAGAATCAACATTTAATGAATTATGGGGCAGAGATTGAAAACTCTTTAATAGGAAGGATTCAACAATCACAAGTTCTTGCAGACGAAGCGAAGGAAGCACTTAAGGATGCTTACAAAATATCTGGTCTTTTACCAGAGCAACTTGGTTATTTAAACGAAATAGAGTCAATAAAATTATTTGGTCTTGATGCCACAATTGGCTCCGTTGCTGAGTGGAGGCCACATCATGCAACCTTCATGGCTAGGAATCCTGATGATCCTTTAACGAAAACTGCTGCTGGTCAAACCTCAGGTTTGTTTTACGGAGATCAGACTGGAAACGTTCACAAGTCGATGATCCTTCTTGCGCTTCATCCAAATCTAGGCCATCGCCTTGGAGGATTGTCAGCACTCGACGGAGTTTCGCCAAGATGGCTTGGAATTGATGCTGCACACGAATCATTTCACACTGTTCAAAAATGGTTGGATTTCTTAGGTGCTACTAAGTATCAGGAAGCACTTCTCTCTGAGAAAGGTTTAGCAGATATGGTAGAGATTATCAAGAAAGGCGGTGGAAATTATAAAGAGGGTATGTCTCCATTTGAAATACAAGCCGAAGCATTTGGTGTTTGGTTTGCTAATCGCAAGATCAAATTAAAGGCTGGGCCTATCAAATCTTCATTTGAAAGNATAAAAATGTTCTTATCTGCATTAAGAAGAAAAATAAACATCATTAGAAAGAAAGATCCTTCTTTTGTTGATGTCTTTGAGTTAGCAGCGAATGGAACGATTGCAAGAAAAGGATTAATGAAAAAGCTAACACCTAAACAATTGCAGGGATTAGTCCCTCGAATTGATGCAGCTATTAATGCAGAAATGCCTGAGTTAACTATGCAAGTTTTCAAGTTNCTAGAAGCTAAGAAGCTTGCCTATGACGACTTGCTGGGCAGTAACAATTCCAAGTTCTACAAAGGAGGCTGTACCTAATGTCTAGTTGCGACGAATTATTCCAAGAACGTCAACGCCTTATTCGTGAGAAGGCACAAAATGACGCTGACCTAGCAAGGATTAGAGGTATTCAGCAATCAAACTTACCTCCAGATGATGTTCTTAGAGAAGATTTTTCTGGAAAATTTGCTGATGATATGCAAGAGATTGAAAAGAGTGGAGAGATAGGAAGAAATATAGATAATGCAAAAGATGTTGGTGTCAGTATTCCTCAAGGTCAACCAACTAATTATGTTCAGTTATTAAGAACTAATCCAAGATCTGTTGCTGAAGATCGTGGTCTGTTGAGTAAAACTCTATTAAAGAGTGGACAACGATTGCAGCCAAATGAATGGAAATTTTTAAATACAGATCTTAAAGAAACAGCTCAGGAAGTTTCAGAGACATTAGGGAATGACATCTCTAAAGAAAATGTCTTATCTATTTTAGAAAGAGATTCGGCTTCGTTTAATGGAGCTGTTGAAAAGCTTTTAAGAGTAAGAGCTGTTTATCAAGTAAGTCATAGAGAGTTGATTAATAAAATCAGCGAGACATTTGATTTTATGCAGAGGAATGAAATACCTCAAGAAGTTCCAAATAAGTTAAAGGAAGATTCTTTTTATCTTTATAAGGTTTCTTTAGCTTCGGAAAGACAATATGACCAGATTAGAAATACATGGTCAAACATGGGTAAAGCCATGCAAGGCAGAGGAGCCGAAGATTTAGATCTTGATCTTATTTCTAAAGGAGCTGTGGAAAATATAGACGATTCAATTGATGCTCCAAATGTTCAGTCTGCATGGGATATGAATCCTGAAGACTTTAGTGAAGAATCTCCAATAGCAAGAGTTCTAGCTGCGGCTGATTTATTTAAGTCAAATAGAAAAGAAGCTCTTATTCAAATGGAGATGGCTCTGGGAGATATAAGGATTAAAGGTGTTGATTATTTCAAACATTACGATCCAAAAACTTGGCAAGACAAGAGGATGAGAACTAGGAATTTAGTGGCGAAAGATTGGCAATTATTTAATTTAAGAACTCAATTATTAAATGTTAATTCTAATGCTGTTTTAGCAATCTTCGGCCCAGCTCGAAAGATGTACGAAGAGGCTGCATATATTCCTTGGGGAACTAAGGATATGAAACCTTATCGAGATGTGTTTGAAGCCCATTTTGCTGGATATGGTAAGGCTATAAGACAATTAAGAGATTCATGGAAAGAAGTTTTCATGGATGCTTGGAGTAATAAATCAATGCACTTTTCTGGAGCTGCGGATCACTATGGTAAATATCATGAGCCAACAGATTTACAGCTAATAAAACTAAAAGAGCAAAGAGACTACAAACCAAGAACTAAGAAAGGAAGAATAAAACAGTTATTAAATCCTTTGCATTACACAGGCAGTAGTTCAGCAGCTTTAAAAATATGGATGTATGAAAAGTCTGGAAATCCCGCTGCTCTTCGTCCAGCTCTTAATGCTTTATCTGCTGTAGATAATGTTGCTGGATTCTTCTTTCATAATTACTCGGTCAGATTTGACCTTGAAATGAAAGCAAGGAAATCAGGTGTTCAACTTGGTTTAACCGATGCCGATGGAAATTTAAGTCAGCAGAAAATAGATGATTGGATAAATACTGAGATGAAAAATAATTTTTATAGCAATCAAGTAACAGAAGATATGGTTAAACAGTACCGAAAAGATAATGGTTTACCACCAGAGATGATGGGTGATGTAGAGATAGAAGATGCAATTAGAGAAGAGTTTGTAGCTAACACTTACGGGGCTCCATTCATGGGAGCTGCGGAGGCTCAAGACGCTGCTCGTTTTAGTGAAGAATTACGCTTCCAAAATAAACCTAGTGATCAAAATCCTGGGAAGAAAGCGTATAACACGATGATGAATTTAAAGAGAGAAAGCTGGGTTGCTGATTTAGGTTTTCCTTACATGCAAGCACCATTTATGGGTGAAAGCATGGACTGGTCTTGGACTCCATTTGGAGCGATAAGAGATGCTATTAATTATGAAAAATTAAATCCAGCCGAACAAAGAAGAGCTAAATCAAATGCAATTATGACTGGTCATGTAATGGCAATATATGGGATGTTAAGTGCCAATGAATTAATTGTTGGCAATGGCCCTCCTGAATATATGTTTAAAGAAAGAGCTGAGTGGTTAAGGGAATTAGAAGCAAAAGGATTAAAGCCAAATTCAATTGGTGGCGTACCTTTAATAGGTGGTATTCCAGTTATTAGTTCACTCTTTTTATTAGAAGATTTTCGCTTTGCTGCACAACACGCTTTGATAACTGATCGTGATAAATATAATTTATTAGATGCAATTGCTATGACTACATTTGGAAGTATTTCAAGGAAGACATCACTTGGAAATGTAAAACAATTGTTTGAAGTTATTTTCCCTGAGACTGCTGCTGGCTTTGGTGAGAAAATGTCACGATATACAGGGTGGATAATAGGAGGCCAAATGGGTGGATCTGGCCCTATTAGAGAAACAGCAAGATTATTCAATGCAAAACAAAGTCAGGTCTACACAGAAAGACCTATGACCGCAGAAGAAACAGATTTATTTGAACCTGGCTTCTTAGAAAAGACAGAGAGATATGTAAGAAATGAAATAGCTTATAACCTTCTTCCAGGCAGTCCTTTCTTCGGTGGTAAGTTTAAAGAGAAGGATTGGTTAGGCACAAAGATAAGATTATCTTGGGGTGAAAATTTAGGTCGTTATATGCAACATAGGTTCTTCCCAAGAGAACATCCTAATGACAAAGTTTATGCAGAATTAAATCATTTAAATTTGTTAAATCCTCCAGGGCCGTTAATGACTAAGACGTTAGAAGGAGTGCCAATGAGTGATGATTTACAGCAGTTATATAACCAGACTTATGGTTCAACTGTAGGTAATAAAGAAACTGCTTTTTTAAATATTAAAAAGAAAATAGTTATTAGTCCTGATACTACTCAAACTAAGATTATTAAGTCAGGGCCGTTAGCTGGACAGGCAGTATCAGTTAAAGAGAAGAAATCGACAATTGATATGTCTACCATTTTAGCTAAACATGTAGAGGGTAAAACTCCTATTGAAGCGTTTAGATCATTGATGAATGATCCTAAATACATTGCACTTAAGAAAAACAAATCAACAACTACGGTTCAGGAAATTGTTAATAAAGAAATAAAGGAAGTACAGAAGGAGCTGCCCTACGTCTTAATGCAAGAACTTAAAAATTATTATGGTCAATTAACTGTTAATCAATTAAATCTAAGCGAAGAGGGTTCTGCTGTGAAATGGAGAGAACGCCGTGATTTATATAGTGCAACACGCCAGCAGAAGAGGACTGACGATTCAAGTGCAGCAGCAAAGATTCTTTCAGGAATAAAGTGATTCTTTGCAAATTCCGATTAAGCCTTACAATAAAGGCTACGTCCTCGTAAGAGTCCCGCAAGATGGCTGATACCTATACGCAAGTTACGAATACTGGGCAGACTGTTTTCACTCTGCCCTTTAGTTCTAATTATTTATTGAAGTCTCATGTCAAGGTTTATAAGGGAAGAGATCTATTAGCAGAAACCCAGACTTCAACTTTAAGCGACGGAACAGATTATACATTTACAAGTGCAACGCAGATAACTCTTACTACTGGTCTTGCTGCTGGAGAAGAGTTAACGATTCAAAGGCAGACACCAAAAGATGCACAGTTGTCTCCTTGGAATGATGGATCAAATTTAACTGCGGAGGCGTTAAATAATTCAGATTTACAGAACTTATACATTGTTCAAGAGCAAGCAGATCTAAATGCTTTAGGAGCAACTAAAGCTATTGCTGCTACGACTGCAAGTAATACGGCGACTCAAACCGCGACTACTGCTACAAACACAGCCGATGCAGCCAAACTAGCTACTGATACTTACGTCCAC
>NZHF01000069.1 GCA_002691305.1 Gammaproteobacteria bacterium
GAAAAATCATGGGGCTAGAGCTCAAGGGCCTGCCATATACAGAAACCACAATATTGGCGGCGACTAAATTTCCTTTTCATGAGCACATTAGCGGTCTTTCAAATGTGAACTATGTATGGAGCAACTGGGGAACCTACTCACTACTAAGACTACCCGGCATCTGGCGCTGCTCTTTATACCCAGATACTGGCGAAACCATTGATCAGGCCATCACATCAGAGAGCATCAATGAGAAGTTGAGCCGAATAGTGCCAGACCAAAAAGACTTTAGAGTCATTGAGGTTAGACCGTATAAGATACACCAAAGAATATTAGATAAATATGTCCATGGAAGAGTTGTTTTTGCTGGAGATGCAGCCCATTTAAATAGCCCTTCAGGAGGGATGGGGATGAATGGGGGAATCCATGATGGATGGTGCTTATCAGAAAAGTTAAAGGACATTTTTTTAGATGGGCTCCCTTTAACAAGGCTCGGTCTGTATAGTGATCAAAGGCAAAAAATAGCTGAAAATGAAATCTTAAAAAATGCACATAAAAACAGATCAAGGATGCAAGAGAGAAACAAAAAATTTAGGGAGACCGAGCTAGCGAGGCTTAAAAAAATAGCAAGCGATCCAAAGAGCGCAAGAGAGTTTTTGATGAAATCAAGCATGATCAAAAGCTTAAGAGAAGCAGAAGGCAACACACATTAAACATGAAAGACTATGCAATCAAGGGAAGATTGGCTGTGGCAACACCTCAAGCAAACCCCACCATAGAGGCAGAAGTAAGGAGGATTCTGCCAAACGATGTCGATTATTGTACATTGAGACTTTTAAGCGAAAGCAGCGATCCAAAAACAAGGTTAATTGAGTATTTGACATCGCTTCCTGAGATCATAAAAAGCCAGTTTTCAGGACTATCGGTTCACAGCCTTCTTTTTGGTTGCACCGCAAGCTCATATCTGACGGACGAAAAAACGGAAAAGAATGTTTTGAGGTTAGCGAGCGAGGCGCTTGATGGCGCTCAAGTAATAACTGCTACTGAAGCAATTAAACAATACTTTAACAAAAACAATATAAAGAAAATTGGAATCCTAACCCCTTATCCTACATGGCTTCAGCAGCACGCTGAAAAATACTGGGCAGATCATGGTGTAGAGGTTATCGCTACAGAGAGGGTCGAGATTGGCAGTGATGACACCTATAAAATCTATGAGCTATCGACCAATGATGCAAGACCAGGCCTTGTGAGACTAACAAAGGAAGATTGTGATGCGGTTTTGATCTCAGGCACTGGAATGCCGTCATTGAGGTTGATTTCTGAACTTGGCTCAACAGGCAAAAAAATTGTTTCATCAAACTATGCAATGACGTTAATTGGGTTATCCTATTTAGGCTTAAGTCCAAAAAATCAGAAAGACTGGTTTAATTAAAATGAATAGACCAAACATTAAAGAGATAACACCAAAAAAAGTAACCAGTTTTATCAATGGAAACTGGATTGACCCCAATGAGAACGCAAAAAAAATACCCATCATACACCCTGCAGACGAACAAACGGTTTCGGTGCTTTATGAGGCAGATGCCAATGAGGTAAAAAAGGCTGCAGAGACTGCAAAAAAAACATTTGAAAGCGGGACATGGTCAAAGGCAAGCGTCGAAGACAGAAAAACCGTTTTGCTGTCAATCAAAGACCTCATTCTTGAGAATAAAGAGGAAATTGCACAACTGGAAGTGACTAACACCGGAGCCCCTATAGCACAAGCCTATGGCAGGCAAATACCTCGAAGCGCAATGAATTTTGAGTTTTTTGCTGAGTTTATTTCACAGGCCTCCAGCCCAGTATTTGATCAAAACCCAGACTACATTACCTATGTGAGGAGAGAGCCCGTTGGCGTTGCTGGNCTGATCGCTCCATGGAATGCACCGATGGCATTGGCAACAATGAAAGTTGCAGGAGCAATTGCATTTGGCAACAGCTGNATATTAAAACCCTCTGAATTAACCCCGCTTGGGTTTGTCCCATTTATGAACCTACTAAAAAAAGCAGGACTGCCAGACGGAGTTGTGAACATGGTTAATGGCCGCGGAAACATTACGGGCGCAGCCATGACACAGGAAGAAAACATTGANGTGATTGCATTTACAGGAGGCACAGAGACCGGAAGATCAATCGGCTCAGAATCAGGAAGAACACTCAAAAAGATTCTCACCGAGCTTGGCGGCAAGTCGGCGAACATAATATTTTCAGANGCAGATTTTGAGCGCGCCCTCGATGCTNCCATGGTGGCTATTTTTTCAAACAACGGCCAACAATGCTTGGCTGGATCAAGGATTCTTGTAGAGAAGCCTATTGCCAAAGAATTTAAGAAGAGATTTGTAAAAAGGGTTCAGAANCTAAGGGTTGGAGACCCTTTTGACCCAAACACAGAAATTGGCCCTCTNATATCAAAAGAGCANATTGAAAAGGTTATNTCCTTTTCTGAGAAGGCAGAACAATCTAAGGACACCAANATCCTATGTGGGGGNAAACGGGTAAAGCAGATTAAACAAGGCTATTATTTTGAGCCTACTGTTGTGGAGGCAAGCGACAACCAAAACNCGNTCTGCCAAGAGGAGATTTTTGGGCCTTTTGCAACAATCCTTGAGTTTGANGGCATTGATGAAGCGCTACGGATAGCCAATGATAGTGAATTTGGCCTTGTCTCTTATGTTTGGTCCACAGACATCAGAAAAATCATGAGGGCTCAGGCAGANATCAGGGCCGGGGTTGTGTGGGTTAACACCCCGTTAATGAGAGAGCTTAGAGCACCCTTTGGCGGCTATAAAAACTCTGGCATTGGGAGAGATGGTGGCGAGTGGAGCAGAAACCTCTTTACAGAGGAAAAGACAGTTTCCATTCCTTTGGCGGATTTCCCAATCGCAAAACTTGGAGAGATAAATGAGTAGTTTTAAATTAAGCCCATTTCATACTGCCTTTGTTATCAGTATNGCTTTCTTGTTTGGCTATATTGTTCTCGCATCAATGGGTTTGATGCTTTCGATCGAGCCAGGATACGCATTTGGAGAGGTTTCAAGGTGGTGCGAAAGAATAGTTGATGGAATTTTTAGAGAACCCGCCAACGCGTTAAGCAACCTTGGTTTTATGATTTCAGGCCTTGTTATGTTTAAAGTCTTATCTGATGAGAAGCCAAGAGAGAATCAAAGGTTTTACGGCGTAAATAAAACATCCGGCATTTTTGCNGCCGCAGTCATTTATTTGGGCCCAGGATCAATGCTGATGCATGGAACACACACTGAATGGGGGCAGTGGGCAGACAATTTGAGCATGGTGATGTTTATCGTTTTTCCTTGGATTTATAATCTTAAGTGTATGGGCGGCTGGAGCGAAAACCGCTTTGTTAGTGTTTATATTCTAGTGGTCACAACATACGCCATAACCAGATGGGCATTTGGAGACGGTCTTGGTATTGGCCTAGACCTTTTTGGNTTATCAATAGGTTTATGGGTTATNTCCGAGTGCTTACATAAGTTTTGGTCACCAACATTCAGGCTGGCCTCAGGTTTTGTGGGGTTTGTTGTTGCGGCTGTTTTTGGGATTCTGCCAATGGAAATTCTTCAAGACCCCGAAACATATTGGTGGACAATCCTTTTTTGGGTGCCAGCAATTTTCTCAAAGCAAGCGCCTGAAACAGAAAGAACATATAATCCATGGTTTTATCTAGGCATGGCGACCTATATTACAGCTTTTACAATATGGCTTAACCAATGGTCAGATTTATTGTGTTACCCAGACTCATGGTTCCAGCCACATGCNGCATGGCACTTGCTTTCGGCGCTCTCAACATGGTTCTTTTTTGTGTTTTTTAGAACAGAAAAAACTATCAAGGCTTGAGTTATTGGCATGCCAAGACTCCTTTTGCTCCCAATATATTTAGCCATCTCATTATGTGCAATGGCTACAGAGGCTAAAAAAGAAATCTCATCGGCAGATTATGCTCGGCTTCAAATTGAAAGCCTTCCAAAAGAAGATATTTGGTGGACTAAGAGCGGTGAAACCATGCTTTGGAGTTTTAAAAACCTTCATACNATTTTCCCAACAGTCACGGTTCACCGCGAAGGACAGGTCAAACTTCTTGAGCGAGAAACAAACAACCACATCGGCGCTATAAGGGTTCCTACAAAAGCTGGCACCATGGAGTTGAGCTCATTTTTAGANAGCGATGAATCGACAGCAATATCACTCNTTGTGCTTCATAAAGGCAAGGTTGTTTATGAGCGCTACCCTAGAATGAAACCNCACGAAAAACCTGTTCACTGGTCGGTCACAAAAATCATGGTTTCATCTTTNGTCGGCATACTAGAGGCAGAAGGCAAGATAGACACNGAANAAACCATCGAGCACTATATTCCTGAATTGGCAGACTCTGATTTTCAGGGTATAAAAATCATAAACATATTGGACATGGCTACAGGCCTTAACTGCCCAGAGGAATATATAGATAAGTCTGCTTGTTATTATGTTTACTCAGCTGCAATTGGGGATGGATATTGGGATGAGCGCTCACCAAATAATCCATATGAATATGTTTCCAAGCTGAGAGTGGGCAGTTTCGCAGAGCAGGGTGCACAGTATGATTATTCGGGCATCAATACGTTTGTATTAGGGTGGTTGGTTGAAAAGGTCANGGGGCTTCAGCTTCATGAGGCAGTGAGCCAAATNATATGGTCGAAAATCGGTGTNGAGGCTGATGCATCTTTTTTCGCCCCAAGGTTTGGGGTTCCAGTTATGCACGGCGGACTTCTTGCTAGACCAATAGACCTGGCTAAATTTGGTTTGTTGTTCACGCCAAGCTATCAAACAGTNAGCGAGACACCTATTATCANTAAAGACCACATTGAAAAACTANTAAACGGAGGCAGACCAGAGTTATTAGGCAAGCATCTTCCACAAGGTGCAAAGCATAATATTTATCANTGGGACATGGTGTTTGAGGATGGAACGCTTTACAAAGGNGGTTGGGCGGGACAGGGAATAATGGTTAATCCAGTTCACGATTACGTGTTTGTTTGGAATAGTTATTTTAAAGACAAAGATGAGAGTGAGACCAAGCTAACCCCTATAATGTTTTTTTTAGCAAAAAACTTGCTCAAGGAAAATAAGTGACAGAAAGATACTCAATTTATGGCAGTGAGCTCTCACCCTATTCTGTAAAAATAAGGTCATATTTTAGGTACAAAAAAATTAAGCANGAATGGATAGAAAGAAGCCTAAAAAACCAAAAAGCATTCAGAAAGTTGGCAAAAATTCAAATTATCCCATTGGTACATTGTCCAAATGGAGAGGTGCTCCAGGATTCAACNCCCATCATTCTAAAAATGGAAGAAGAATTTAAAACCAAGCCAGTTGTTCCTGAAGAGCCCGTATTGGCATTTTTATCAAGGCTGGTCGAGGAATATGCCGATGAATGGGCCGTAAAGCATATGTGCCATTATCGGTGGCATTATGAAGAGAACCTGGATTCAGCCGGCAAAAGATTTGCAAAACTTTTTGTGCCGAAAACAATCCAGCAAGTTACATGGCTGAGAACTTTTTTCTTAAACAAAGCAATAAATACGTTCAAGTCTAGGATGTCAAAAAGACTTTGGGTGGTTGGNTCAAATGATGTAACCAGAATATCAATAGAAGAATCGTTCAAAAACCTAATAGAGCTTCTTGATAAACACCTAGAGAAAAGACCATACATTTTTGGAAGCAGGCCCTCTATTGCGGATTTTGCACTCTGGGGCCATATTTATAATGCCAATAATGATGTCACAGCACACGAGCTTATTGANGAGCATGNACCAAAACTAAATGACTGGATCGAAAGGATGNTAGACCCAAAAGAAACCGGNGACTTTGAAAGTTGGCATGAGCTAAAACCAACACTATTGCCGCTAATAAAAGAAGAGATTNNGGAAACGTTTTTGCCATGGGTCACGGCAAACAATGATGCAGTTAAAAATAACAAAGACGAGCTTTCAATAANCTTAAANGGAAGGCCCTTTAAGCACAAGGTGACTTCCGTGCAGAAGTTTCATGCAAAATCATTCGGACTTCTAATGGAGCATTATAAGTCGGTTTCACAAAACCAAGAACTGGAAGAGGCTCTGGTTGAGACAGGGGTTAAGGAGTATTTGAATGCATAANCTTGAGGTTTATCANTCCCTTTGGGGAATGGAGCAAAGACACCCCACCAAAGTGGAGCCTTCAGATGAGCACAACTTTAAAAAAATAAAAACCGGCGGCTTTGCTGGAGCGACGATNGATTTAGCAGCACATGAGATAGACGAGTTCCAGAGGAAAAAACACCATTTTATTGAGAATGAATTAGGGTGCATGGTCAATGCTTTTCCTTACTCAAAAGAAGACCTTTTGCCATTGTTGAGGCTGGCTAGAGAGTTTGATGCTTGTTTTGTAAACATCATTGGCGGCGTTATGCCGATTGACTACAAAGAGGCNATTCCACTAATTTATGACTGGATGGAAGAGGCCGACAAAGAGGGGGTTCAAATATTATTTGAAACCCATAGAGACAGCCTNCTGAANGATTTGTATTACACGCTTCAATTGATTGAAGAAGTACCAGAAATGAGACTAACAGCAGACTTATCACACTTTGTGGTGGACAGAGAGATGTGGACACCCATAAGTAAACGAGATCAGGAGTATATTCAAACAATTCTCGACCGATCCGATTGCTTTCAGGGCAGGGTTGCCTCGAGAGGCCAGATCCAGGTCCAATTAAGCTTTCCTCAGCACAAAGAATGGGTAGAAATTTTTAAAGGCTGGTGGAGNTATGGTATAGAGCAGTGGCAAAAGCGCCAAAAAGAAGACTCAACAGCGAGATTTTTATGNGAGCTAGGGCCGCCAACAAGCTACGCAATAACGGACGCAAATCAGCTAGAGTTATCAGACAGATGGGAAGAGGCGCTGACAATTAAAAAATGGATAGAAGGCATTTGGGAAGAGANAGAGAATGAANACAAAAAATAATTTCTCATTTCCTGTTCTTGAGCACCCNGCACCGCAGTGTGANACAAACGAAGCACATGAACTTGCGAGCGAGTGGATGGAAACCAGCGAAGATACGACGATTACCCCTTTGGTCAGCGAAAGGGATCGAAATTTTTTAATTTCGACAGGGGGNGAGAAAGCGATTCTCAAGATNTCCAACCACAAAGAAAAAAAAGGCGTGNTAGAGTTTCAAAACGAAGCATTACTGCACCTAGAAAGCTCAACAAATCTAAGCCTACCAAGAGCGAAAAAAAGCAAAACAGGCGAGTATCTTGAGCGGAAAACGATTGGAAGCGAAGAATGCTTTGTAAGGATGGTTAGCTATGTTGATGGCGTTCCATTGGATGACATTCAATTCAAAAACCCAGATCTAAAGTTGCTTCATATAGCTATGGGCGATTTTTTGGCAAAACTTGGCAAGGGACTTCATGGGTTTACCCACTCGTTTGAGAGCCACCCATTGCTGTGGGATGTTGCACAAACAGAGAACCTTTTTTCTCTATTGGGCTGTATTCAAAACGAGCAAAAAAGAAAAGCAATCGAAACAGCGCTTGTTTATTATCAAAAAAATACAAAAAACCTTTTGTCTCAACAAAGAAAACAAGTCATACACAATGACATGAACCCAGACAATGTTTTGGTTAACAAAGAAAACCCCTATTCAATGGCGGGCATGATTGATTTTGGGGACATGCTTTATGCGCCCTTGGTTAATGACATATCTGTTGCCTGCGCCTATGAAACCATAAGAGAAGAGTCCCTCTATGATGGCTCAAAATACCTTTTGCTTGGTTACCACACTGAAAATAAGCTCACAGAGGACGAGCTAAGACTGGTTCCAATGTTGGCGTATAACAGGATCGCCATGTCCCTCATTATTTCTGAGTGGAGAGCAGAAGAGCACCCAGAAAACAAAGACTACATTCTTGGAAACATAAGCCATACCTGGGAGGTTTTTGAGGGCATAGCGCTTGAAGAAATGGAAACAATGGGTGAGCGGCTTGAAGGTTTTGCAGCCGACAATATAAAAGCATGAGCATAGTTGAAAGAAGAAAAAAACACCTGGGAAATGGCAATACATATTTTTACCAAAAACCGCTTCATATTGTCAAAGGAGAGGATGTTTGGTTGTTTGATAGCGAAGGTAAAAAATACCTTGATGTTTACAACAACGTAGCCCACGTGGGGCACTCAAACCCCAGGGTAACCGATGCGATTACAAAACAAAGCAACACCCTAAACACAAACACAAGGTATCTGCATGAAAACATTGTCAAACTCGCAGAGAGGCTTGCCTCGACGACAGAAAATAAGCTAGAGACTGCCTATTTTTGTTGCTCAGGAAGCGAAGCAAACGATCTAGCGGTTCAGCTGGCAAAGACATATACAAAGAAGCAAGGCTGCATCGTTCTTTCAAATGCATATCATGGAAACACAACAGAAATTTTCCAACTGAGCCCAGAAGACTGTCCAGAGAAACTAAGAAAAGACTGGATAAAAACAATTGAAGGCCCAGCAAGTTATGCCAAGGACCAACAAGCTTATATCGAACTATTAAAGGAAGAGATCGAGAGCCTTGAGAAAAAGGGCGATGGGATCGCCTGCTTTATTGCCGACAGTGTTTTTAGCAGCGATGGAATTTATGAAATCCCAGACAAATTTCTAAAGAGAATTTATCAAGAGATAAGAAAATATGGAGGCATTGTCATTGCAGATGAGGTTCAGTCAGGCTTCGGAAGATTGGGCGACCATATGTGGGGCTACCAAGATGACTCCGTTGTTCCCGATGTCCTTACAATGGGAAAACCGATGGGAAATGGACACCCAGTTTCTGCATTGCTCACACACAGAAAGATCGTCGATGCGCTTGATGAAGCATATGAAGGCAGCGCATACTTCAATACATTTGGCGGAAACCCTGTGTCAGCTGCAGCAGCACTGGCCGTTCTTGACATCCTTGAGGAAGACAAACTAATAGATCAAGCAAAAAGCGTTGGAAAATACCTCAAATCAGAGTTAGAACAAGCACTTAAAGGGGTTGAATGCGTCAAAGAAATAAGGGGCAAGGGGCTTTTTTTAGGCATTGAGCTTAATGAACCATTTATTGCAGCTGAGACCATGGAAAACATGATGAAGGAAGGCGTTC
>NZHF01000070.1 GCA_002691305.1 Gammaproteobacteria bacterium
GTTGCAAGGAGAGGGGGAATAGTTGATTCTGTCGATGCATCGAGAGTAGTTATTGCTGTCAATGATGCTGAGGCGATTACTGGAGAGTCGGGAGTCGATATATATAATTTAACTAAATATACACGCTCAAATCAAAACACATGCATTAATCAGAGACCGCTNGTAAAAGTGGGTGATTTAATTGAAAAGGGNGATGTGATTTCTGATGGCGCATCAACCAGTCTTGGTGAGCTAGCAATCGGCCAGAATTTATTTGTCGCTTTTATGCCATGGAATGGCTTTAACTTTGAGGATTCTATACTTATTTCTGAAAGGGTGGTTCAAGAGGATAGATTTACGACTATTCATATAGAAGAGTTGCAGTGTATTGCCAGGGATACAAAACTGGGTTCAGAAGANATTACGGCAGATATTCCAAATGTTGGTGATTCAGCATTGAGGAAGCTGGATGAATCAGGAATTGCATACATAGGCGCGGAAGTTGTGGGCGGAGATATACTTGTCGGGAAAATTACACCAAAGGGTGAATCTCAACTTACTCCTGAAGAAAAACTTCTNAGAGCAATTTTTGGGGAAAAGGCTTCTGATGTGAAAGATACTTCCTTAAGGGTTCCGTCTGGCATGGATGGAACAGTCATAGATGTANGAGTATTTTCAAGAGAAGGTGTTGAAAAAGACGATCGATCAAATGAAATCGAAGAAGCTGATATTGACTCAATTAGGAAAGATTTAAAGGATCAGTTAAGAATTGTAGAGTCAGATATTTTTAATAGACTTGAGAAACTNCTTTTAAATAAAACGGCTAAGATTGGGCGAAAGACTGTAAAAATAGACATGGCTTTGCTTGAATCAATGGAGCAGCATAAGTGGTTTGAAATTAAGCTTCAAAATCAAAAATTAAATNTAGAGCTTGAAACTTATTACAAGGCACATAAACAGCTTGAAAATGAGTTTAAAGAAAAATTAGAAGCTGCAAGAAAGAAAATTGAAGCTTACGATGAGCTTCCTCCGGGCGTTTTAAAAATGGTTAAGGTATTTCTTGCCGTAAAAAGACGTGTTCAACCAGGCGATAAAGTTGCAGGNAGACATGGAAATAAAGGAGTTATTTCTAGGATTGTTCCTGTCGAAGATATGCCATACATGGAAGACGGAACACCCGTTGATATTGTACTGAATCCATTGGGTGTGCCATCCAGGATGAATGTGGGTCAAGTACTAGAAACTCATTTAGGTTGGGCNGCAAAAGGACTNGGTAACAAGGTGAAGGCGATGCTGAAAGAAAAAGAAGGTGCTGCNCGTGTNAAAGCATTACGAACTTTCTTGGACAAGGTGTACAACACCAATAAGCTATCTGAAAAGGTTCCTCTCAATAAGCTNAAAGATGAGGAAATCATAGAATTGTCTGAAAATCTCAAAGATGGNGTGCCTATGGGGACCCCAGTATTTGATGGAGCTGGTGAGAATGAAATAAAAGAATTACTGAAGTTAGCTGATTTACCTCAATCTGGACAAACAAAGCTGATTGACGGAAGAACGGGTGAATTTTTTGATCGTCCAGTTACAGTCGGTTACATGTATATCCTTAAGTTGAACCATTTGGTTGATGACAAAATGCATGCAAGATCAACNGGGCCTTACAGTCTGGTAACGCAGCAACCACTTGGCGGAAAAGCTCAGTTTGGTGGCCAAAGATTTGGGGAAATGGAGGTATGGGCTTTAGAAGCCTATGGTGCTTCGCATACNCTTAGAGAATTNCTGACTGTTAAATCAGATGATGTCCAAGGCAGGACACGAATGTACAAGCAAATTGTAGATGGAACCAATGAAGTTGATACAGGAATCCCTGAATCATTTAATGTCCTCATGAAAGAGATTAGATCTCTGGGTTTGAATATGGATTTAGTTGCAGANCCTAAAAAACGAATCGATGACAAATAAGCTGGAAACTGAATATGAAAAACTTACTCAATATTTTTAATCAGAAACCTTTTACCGAAGAATTTGATCATATAAGAATTGGTCTTTCTTCCCCTGAAATGATCCGATCATGGTCATACGGTGAGGTAAAAAAACCAGAGACCATTAATTACAGAACCTTCAGACCAGAAAGAGACGGACTATTTTGTGCAAANATATTCGGACCNGTGAAAGACTATGAATGTCTTTGTGGGAAATATAAGCGACTTAAGCATAGAGGCGTAGTCTGTGAAAAATGCGGAGTTGAAGTTACTCAAAGTAAGGTCAGAAGAGAAAGAATGGGACATCTTGAGCTCGCAAGCCCAGTAGCGCACATATGGTTTTTAAAGTCACTTCCATCAAGGATTGGTTTGTTGCTTGATATGACTCTCAGAGAGATTGAGAGAGTNCTTTATTTTGAAGCATATCTAGTTACNGANCCAGGCATGACNGATCTNACTAAAGGTCAGATGCTATCTGAAGAGCANTATATTGAAGCACTAGAGATGTATGGNGACGANTTTTCTGCCGCTATGGGTGCNGAGTCAATACATGACATTCTNAAGGATCTAGATCTTCAAGATAGCCTCAGTCAAATTCNAGAAGATATGGCTGCAACCGCATCTCAGATTAANATNAAGCGATATCAAAAGAGACTGAAACTAATCGAGTCACTTATNTCTTCAGGNAATAGGCCAGAATGGATGATTTTAAAAGTTCTCCCAATTTTGCCACCTGATTTAAGACCCCTTGTCCCACTTGATGGAGGTAGGTTTGCTACTTCAGATTTAAATGATCTCTATAGAAGAGTTATCAATAGGAATAATAGGTTGCAAAGACTATTGGATCTCAATGCTCCAGATATCATTGTTAGAAATGAGAAACGGATGCTTCAAAAATCTGTAGATGCGCTCTTAGATAATGGGAGAATGGGAAGAGCAGTTACAGGATCTAACAAAAGACCACTTAAATCTCTAGCAGACATGATCAAAGGAAAGCAAGGTCGATTTAGACAGAATCTCTTGGGAAAAAGGGTTGATTACTCGGGTAGGTCGGTGATTGTTGTTGGGCCAACATTGAAACTTCATCAGTGTGGAATACCAAAGAAAATGGCATTAGAGCTCTTTAAGCCATTTGTCTTTAGTAAATTGATATATCAAGGTGAAGCATCTACCATTAAGTCAGCAAAAAGACTTGTCGAGCTTGAAGGCGCAGAAATATGGGATATTTTAGACGGTGTCATACGACAACACCCTATTTTACTTAATCGTGCTCCCACTCTTCATAGATTAGGAATCCAAGCCTTTGAACCTGTCTTGGTTGAAGGAAAAGCCATCCAGTTACATCCACTTGTTTGTAAAGCCTTTAATGCTGATTTTGATGGAGATCAGATGGCTGTTCATGTTCCGCTTTCTATAGAAGCACAGCTTGAAAGCAGAGCATTGATGATGTCATCTAATAATATACTTTCACCAGCAAATGGTGAGCCAATTATTGTCCCATCACAAGATGTGGTCTTAGGCCTCTATTATATGACTAGAGAGAAGGTCAAAGACATTGGAGAGGGCGGTATCTTTGCAGACACTGAAGAGGTTGAAAGGGCATTTCATAATGGCTTCCTTGGTTTGCATGCAAAAATTAAGCTAAAAGTTTCAACTAATAATGAAGAAAAACCTACAGAAGTATTAGAAACAACTACTGGTAGAGCCTTATTCTCNAAGATTATTCCTAAAGAGATCCCCTTTNCCTCGATAAATAAAACCATGGACAGTAAGGAAATTTCTGGATTAATCAATCGTTGTTACCGTGAAGCTGGANTAAAAGCCACAGTAATTTTTGCAGACAAGTTAATGTATCTTGGTTTTGAATATGCAACCANNTCAGGCGTCTCAATTGCTCTTGANGATATGGTTGTCCCTGAAAACAAGCAAGAAATNTTATCCGATGCNGAAATACAGGTTAAAAGNATCCAGAGTCAGTTCTCATCTGGTCTTCTTACGCAGGGAGAAAGATATAANAAGGTTGTNGATATTTGGTCTAGAACCAATGATCAAGTTGCCAATGCGATGATGGATAAATTAGGTAAAGAGGAAGTAACTGATAGCNAAGGAAAGAAACAAGATCAAGAATCCTTCAATTCAATTTTTATGATGGCTGATTCAGGTGCAAGAGGCTCAGCAGCCCAGATTAGGCAGCTTGCAGGAATGAGGGGGCTCATGGCGAAACCTGATGGATCAATCATTGAGACTCCTATTACAGCTAATTTCAGAGAAGGGCTAAATATCCTCCAGTACTTTATTTCAACNCATGGTGCTCGAAAGGGACTAGCTGATACAGCTCTTAAAACAGCAAACTCAGGTTATTTAACAAGACGTCTTGTAGATGTTGCNCAAGATTTAGTTGTATCAGAAGAAGATTGTGGAACCAAAAATGGNATGACAATCACNGCTGTAATTGAAGGCGGTGAAGTTGTTCAAGACCTTGGTAGCAGAGTTCTTGGAAGGGTTTTAGTGGAGCCTGTAAAAGATTTAGAGAATAAGAAAAACGTTCTTAAGGCAGGCACTTTGATCGACGAATCAAATGTTCATCTTCTAGAGGAAAATGGAACAGATTCTGTTGTGGTTCGATCTCCTGTTACCTGTGAAACAAAATATGGAATTTGTATCAAATGCTACGGTAGAGACTTAGCGAGAGGAACCCTTGTGAATACTGGAGAAGCAGTTGGCATTATCGCTGCACAATCAATTGGAGAGCCTGGCACTCAGCTTACCATGAGAACATTCCATATTGGTGGCGCTGCATCAAGTGCTGCTGCTGAAAACTCAGTTGAAGTCAATAATGATGGTGTTGCAACCCTATCTAATTTGAAAACAATTAAGAATGCNGATAANAATTTAGTTGCAACAAGCCGTTCTGGCGAAATTGTTATCTCTGATAAGTTCGGCAAAGAAAAAGAGCGATATAAGATACCTTATGGTGCGACGATTAATATCAAAGATGGGCAAAAGGTCAGTGCAGGTGATTTAATTTCAACCTGGGATCCTCATACTCATCCAATTATTACTGAAGCATCAGGAACAATAAAATTTGAGGATTTCATTGACGGGGTGACTGTAACAGAGCAAGTCGATAATATGACCGGCTTGACCAACATCATTATTATGGATTCAAAGAAAACTGGATCAACTACAACTGTTAAGCCTAAGGCCTCTCTGGTAAATGGAAGAGGAAAACCTGTCTTATTTTCAGGTACAGAGACACCTATCGTATATACATTCCCTCCGGGAGCAATAGTAAATATCCAAGATGGATCCAAGATCAATGCTGGCGATGTCATCGCAAGAATTCCACTTGAATCTTCTAAAACCAGTGATATCACTGGTGGATTGCCTCGGGTTGCTGACTTATTTGAAGCCAGAAAACCAAAAGATGCTGCTATCTTGGCTAAACATTCTGGTATTACAAGTTTTGGTAAAGAAACCAAAGGAAAAGTAAGGCTTCAAATCACTGATGAAGATGGTGAGGTACATGAGGAGCTTATTCTTAAAACAAGAACACTGAATATCTTTGAGGGCGAAACAATCCAGAAAGGAGAAATAATTTCAGACGGTGAGTTGAGCCTCCATGATATCTTGGAAGTTCAAGGCGTTGAAGAATTAACAAAATATCTTGTTAAAGAAGTCCAAGATGTATACAGACTTCAGGGTGTACCAATTAATGATAAGCATATTGAAATCATTGTTAAGCAAATGATGAGAACTGTTGANATTATTGAGCCGGGAGACACCAAGCTTTTACANAAAGAGCAGGCTAATAGAATTGAAGTTCTAGAAACAAATGAACAAATGATTAAAGAGGATCTGAANCCCGCAATATATAGGCCTTTGATTATGGGAATTACAAAAGCATCATTAGCTACNAATTCATTTATTTCTGCTGCTTCTTTCCAGGAAACAACAAGAGTATTAACCGAGGCCGCAGTCAAAGGCTCGATTGATAAACTAAGAGGNCTTAAAGAGAATGTTGTTGTTGGAAGATTGGTTCCAGCAGGTACAGGGTATGAGACAAAGCTGGATGCTGATGCTGCTGCCGAAGAGGAATTTTCACAAGCCCTGAAAGAATTAGAGAGCAGCAATCAAGCTGCTGATCTAGAAGTTGCAGAATCATCATAGATTTAACTTGAACCTAGATGAATAGAAGAATAGAATCCATCCACAATTTTTATAAATAAACGTGTTATGACAACTATCAATCAATTAGTTAGAAAGTCNAGAAAANGGAAGNTTGTNAANAACAATGTTCCTGCTCTGGAAGGNAAGCCTCAAAAGAGAGGGGTATGCACACGTGTTTATACCACGACACCAAAAAAACCAAATTCTGCTCTGAGAAAGGTAGCAAGGGTTAGACTCACGAATGGATATGAAGTCACAAGTTATATAGGNGGTGAAGGNCATAANCTTCAGGAACACTCTGTGGTAATGATTAGAGGTGGACGTGTTAAGGATCTTCCNGGCGTTAGATATCACACAATAAGAGGNACGCTTGACTGNTCNGGNGTGAATGATCGAAGGCAAGGCCGTTCAAAATATGGTGCNAAAAAGCCTAAGGGATAAGAAATGTCTAGAAGAAATGCAGCGATAAAAAGAGAAATATTGCCCGATCCTAAATTTTCGAGCAAAGTTCTTGCGAAATTCATCAACATGATCATGAAAGATGGAAAGAAGAGCACTGCTGAAAATATTGTTTATCAGGCTCTAGATACTGTAATTACATCTCTCGGTCAAACAGCAGACACTACTCCTCAGGTATTTCAAGACATACTTGATAAGGTCAAGCCAGTTGTGGAAGTAAGATCTAGGCGTGTAGGTGGTGCAACTTATCAGATTCCTGTGGAAGTGAGACAAGAAAGAAGAGAAGCTCTTGCAATGAGNTGGTTGATTGAGTCTGCAAGATCAAGATCTGANAAAAGTATGAAAGTNAAGCTNGCAAATGANCTTTTAGATGCCTCAAATGACAGAGGAAANGCGATTAAGAAAAAAGAAGATACCCATAAAATGGCTGAAGCTAACAAAGCTTTCTCTCATTTTAGGTGGTGATCGTTTCAATAAAGAGATTCCCTAATGGCTAGACAGACACCAATTGATAGGTATAGAAACATAGGCATCATGGCTCATATTGATGCAGGAAAAACAACAACNACAGAACGNGTTCTCTTNTATACAGGAATATCTCATAAAATTGGNGAGGTGCATGATGGGAATGCNGTNATGGANTGGATGGAACAAGAACAGGAAAGNGGNATTACTATTACCTCAGCAGCAACAACNTGTTTCTGGCANGGAATGGATCANCAGTTTGANCANCATAGAATTAATATNATTGATACACCAGGNCACGTAGATTTNACNATTGAAGTAGAGCGATCACTCAGAGTTTTAGACAGTGCTGTTGCNGTTTTTTGTGCNGTTGGNGGAGTAGAGCCACAGTCTGAAACTGTATGGAGACAAGCAAATAAATACTCTGTGCCAAGAATGGCATTTGTTAATAAGATGGATAGGGCTGGGGCTGACTTTTTCAGGGTGGTGGAGCAAGTTAAAGATCGACTTGGATCTAATCCTATTCCTATACAAGTTCCGATTGGAGCTGAAGAAAACTTCAAGGGCGTCATTGATCTCATTAGGATGAAAGCCATCAATTGGAGTGAGGAAGACCTTGGATCAACATATGTTGCAGAAGATATCCCTGATGATCTCCTCGCACAATGTGAAGAATTAAGAGAGCAAATGATAGAAGCAGCTGCTGAAGCGAATGAAGATTTATTGACTGAATATCTTGAGAATGGCGAGTTAAGCGAAGATCAAATAAGAGAAGGCCTTAGAGCCAGAACCATTAATAATGAGATCGTCCCTGTTGTATGTGGCTCAGCATTTAAGAACAAAGGCGTGCAAGCCATGCTTGATGCCGTTGTCTACCTCCTGCCATCTC
>NZHF01000003.1 GCA_002691305.1 Gammaproteobacteria bacterium
TCTGATGGACTGGGATTTTGTGCATTCAGGGAAAATTTTCATGATTATATCGATTTAGTTAAAAAAGAGAGGGAGAGCTTTCAACCCACTTTTATGATCTTAGAAAAAACAGATGAGGTTGAATTCAAACAGTCTGATTCTAAAATAATCTCTATCGAATCATTGCATCAGGATTTTTTAAGTCACTGTGAAAAGAATGATCTGCCTTCTATGTTTAGGTCAAAAATTACCCTTAAAGGAACGCTGAGAAAGATGAACCTTGATCGCAGAGACCTAATTCTTTCATTGGCTATAATTTCATGTTTATTGTTAGCTCCTATACTCAATATCGCATTGATGCAAAATTATAAAAAGTCTTACGAAGAAAATACTCTTTCAATATTCAAAGAGTTGAATCCAAATTTCAGGCGCATCGTAAATTCTAAGGCGCAAATGGATCAGCTGCTTCTTGCAATCGACAGCAATGAAGCAAAGCCTTTGGATCTCAATATATTGGGCTACTTAAGAGCAATACCCATTGATGAAATTGCTTCATCGAACATTGATTTTAGAAATTCTAAAGTCATATTGGAGTTTGATCGAATATCCAGCATGAAGTATTCCATCATTGATACTTTGATTAAGCAATCAAATACAAAGGTCATAGAGAATAATATAGAGAACACAGACGGGACCTTCTCCGGTTCATTGGTTCTGGAGATTGAAAGTGATTGATCTAGGAAAAATATGGCTTGAGAGGAGTCAGCGTGAACAGAATCTAATTATGCTCACGATGATTTCTATTTGCTTGATGCTCTTGATCACTCTTTCATCTTCTATTTTCTCGAAGACAAATCAATCAAGAAACCAACTAAAGAAAGCAAAACAGGACTTCGAGTATGTCAAAATTGGAGCCGATCGTTTAATTGGCTTTACCTTGGCATCCAACTTAAAGGGTCAGCCGAACGAAGTAAGAAGAATAATAAATGAAATTGCCTCTGAAAATGACTTGGGTGAAATCGAGGTGAGCTTTGATTCCGATAAGATGTTCTCAACCTTTACAGTCGATGACATTGATCAGATCATTGTCTTCATCAATCAGGTCAATCGAAAGATTGGTTTTAATATTCGTTCATTGGATTATGAAAACTCAAACAAAGCGGCATCAGTAACTGTCGAATTTGAAATGGTGAATTGATGAAAAAAGAAGAAATAATAAAGCTCCTTGAAAGCAACAAGCCGCCGTGCGTTGAGACTCTACGAGGAAGCCTTATCGAATTTAACGAAGAAGACAAGATCATGGTAATGGAGTTCGATGCAATACCGGAGTTTTGTCATTCAGAAGCGCAAATCGTTCAAGGAGGATTCATCACCGGGATGTTGGATTCAACAATGGCGCATTTGGTTATCGCATTGGTAAAATTTCAAAGCAATCCAGTCTCATTGGACATCAATGTGAGTTTCGTCGCCCCAGCTCACCCCGGACTCATGACCGCTAAATCAAAGATCGTCAGGATGGGAAAAAGCATCGTTTTTGCTTATGCCACAATGAAACAAAATGATGAAATGATCGCCTCTGCAACATCCACAATCAAGCTGTTGCCAACTTCAAAAAGACCTTTGTAGAACTCCCTTAAAGATCATTCTTGATTGACGATCTCAGCATTGACTTTCTTAGCGTTCTCTTTTGTCAGCATCATGGTGCCAAGACCTATGATCATCAGCGATAAAAAGGGTTCAAATGGCCAAAAAGGCAACCACAACTNGAGCATGGATGACCATGAAAAGGGCGTGAGTATCTGAGTGATGCTGTTTTGCCAATAGAGACTCAAGACAGACAGAGACAAACCAAAGGCAATTAGAGTCGATCCAACGAACGCATTAGGCCCAGTTTTTTTGGAAATCTTCTTACTTCTTTGTATGCCCCAAGCAACTATCCTTGTCAAAAATGCGAAGAAGCCAAACCAATAGAAAAGGTAATCAATCATCAATGGATTTCCATAGTATGAGATTGTCCACCAGTAGACACTGAAAGGATAAGCCCAAAGAAAGTAAATGCCCGATTTATGGATGATTCTCCATTGGCTTGAGCTAACTATCTTGCTTCCAAACTTAAAAGAGGTCAGCACCATTGCCATCAAGAATATATACCCAATGCTGCCTTCAATCTCATCTCTAAAGTAATAGACTTCTGAAAAGTAATAATCATGAAAGTGATAAGACATGATAAAAATAAATAAGCCCTGCCAAGCCATAGCAACTGCAAAAACCAGCCCAATATATTTTCTATTCCTCATCAGCCAGCGCGTGAATGCATTTGGGAATAATATCTGTAATGAAGAAATAGCAATGACGAGATAAATAAAAGGAACAGCCCATCTGACAGAAAAACTGATCATCTCTGATATTTCCGCTCCAGTGATCGATTCGAAACTCAAAAGTGGAACAAACATAAAGGCCGAAATCGGTAACGAGATTAGGAAGAATAGATTCCAGTTATTAACCCATTTGTTTTTCAATAATTCCTTCAACTCAGACACTATTTTAAATTATGATTCAATCAGCCTATACGAGCATTTGCCAACATGATAGTCTTTTGATGAGCTCATGTTTATCAATAAACTTAAACTCTTTTTTCTATCTTTGCTGCCAATACTGGCGTGCATTTTTTTGTTATATTCGCTCGAATCAAATGGCATATTAACAATTGAGTTTGAACACAGAGGCAAATTATCCGTACTTACGCTTTCGATCGGTTTGATCTGCTCTTTAATCGTGCACTCATTCCTCAGCAAGAAATGATCCATTTTCTCATTCTATGAGTTATATCGTATGACCATATTATTGGTCATCTCTTTTTTTATTGATGTCTCAGGCCCATGACCTGTGATAACCGTGGTTGATTCGTCAAGCGTATAAATTTTATTTTGAATGGATGACTTTAGCTTTTTAAAATCTCCACCAGGTAAATCAGTTCTTCCAACGGAACCATTGAATAGGGTATCACCAGCAACAAGCAAATCGGCTGAATCAAAATGAAAACTAACAGATCCCGGAGTATGACCTGGAGTATGCAGACATACCCCATCACAATGAACCAAATCTTGTTCATCCTCAATCTTAAAATCAGGAGGAGGGGTGGTTTTAAATTCTATATTGAAATAGCTGCATTGCATTTCAAGGCTATCCCATAGGAATCGATCATCATCGTGTAAATAAATCGGCGCTCCTGTCTTTTCTTTTATATCAGCTGATGCCAGAAAGTGATCAAAATGTGCATGTGTGTGATATATGCCTTCCAACTCTATCTTCATCTCTTCTAGGGTTTGCATTATAAGCTCAGGATCACCACCAGGATCAATCAGGTAACCTTTGCCTGTCTCAGTATTGCCTAGAATGGTGCAATTGCATTGCAATGGACCAACTGGAAAGCTTTTATGAATAATTGTCATGTGATTTTAATTTTAATATGTGGCTATAATATCAGTAAGTAAATATTGTAAAAAATATATCTGTGAAATAGGGGATTTCATTGAAAAGAGTTAATTTTTATATTCTATCGCTTTTTTGTTTATTGCTGATAAGCGCATGCTCTCAATATTCTTCACAACTTGAACCCAGGGATCAAAATATAGAGAGAGTAGGAGTGCTTTATGTTTCTCATGGTGGCAATGAGGTATTCAATGAGAAAGGCATATGGGACGTAACGGTTCAGATTTTTTCCTACGATGAAAACAGCCCACTTTATAAATCCATTTTATGGAATGAAGACTTCTGGCCAAAACTTTTGAAGTATGGGAATGCACAAAAAAATCTCGGCAAATATTCATTCGAATATGAACGCATTGGTGGAAGAGATCCTTATCCAGCAGCAAAGAGAAAAGTCACAAAAGATCTCACCAAAATACTCAATCACAAAGAGGGAGACATCGGCATCGATTTTGTTGTGGATAAGATGACTTGGATCAGTCCAGAAATCAATGAAATTGCACACCCAAGAAGACTCTATAACCCGGGTGTTGAGGGCGGTTCTGTTTTGCGTTTTTGTGACAGCGACTGGAGGAGATGCAAGATGGATCGTTTCGATGTGGATGGACCTGTGGAGCGATTATTATCGATAGGCGTTGATCGCATTTTGATGATTGATCTAACCACAGCCGGTGCTCGATTTTCAAAAACATACGATAGTTATCAGATCGCTAAAGAATTGATCAGCGATCACAACAAGGCAATGAATGACAGTGTCGTCTTGGAGTGGGTGAATGATCCCCTGTCAGCAATGGATGCCTCGTATCCTCAATCCGAGTCCAAATGGACCAGATCTTCCGGCAAACCAGAATCAAATCCAGTCATTGATATTGAAAACTATCCAAATCCGGTCATTTCTGATATTCGATTGGCTGAATTTCAAACAGAGGGCATTGAGGAAAAATTTAGCGATACAGTATCCATGAAAGACACGGGGATTTTATTGGTCAATCATGGAATATTTCCTGGAAACGAAATATATGATCCTAAAATCAATGACACATTGATTCTCAACAATAATATTAGAGACACACTCTTGCAAAAGCATCCAAACTTGAAGAAAGAAAATATTTTAGGCGGATGGTTTGGCGATCTCATCGTAAATGAAGATCTAAAGGGTCGCAGTAAGCTTGAGAGATCAAGAGAGATGAGAGGAGAGAATCTAGGATACATTCGACTCCTTGATCAAACGATTGGTCCGCAAGATGAGATGGGTTATCGCTATTGGGAAGGGCTTGAGGCTTTAAAGAACAACGGGGTTAAACACATCGTCATTGCTTTCCCTCAGATTATGGAGAACTCTGTTTTGAACCTGGTTGAGGTTCCCAATCAAATGGCAAAAGAAATTGGCTATAAAGGTTGGCTGGAGTACACGCAATACGATTATGAAACGTATCCAAAAGTGGGACATCCATTTGCAGATTACTGGGGCATTTGGGTCAATACTTCTTGCAAGAGTCTTGAAGATCCGAAGGTAAAGCAGGACTGCTGTTTGGAGATGGGTGGATGCAAAGGAGGCCAACCATATCCGCCGCTGAGGCAAGCCTCTCGAACTGAAAGTCTGGATGATCTCGACCCATCACTGGCTTATGATGTTTCGGCATTTGGGCATCTTGGCTATGATTCAAAAATTGGTCCTCCCAGTGAAGAACGACCTGTGCAGGATCAATATACTGGGACTTGGGCAATGTGGAAAGTGAGTGAAGATCACAAAGCAGTGGCTCAATTTCTCGCAGATAAGGTTATTGAGCATATAGAATTTAATTCAAAGGAGTCTGATAGATGAGCATCAAAATACAAAGAAGAGATTTTTTATTGGGATTTGGTTTTTTAGGACTGATGCAAACCAATCAATTAAAAGCAATGGTCAGTGGTTCAGTGCCAAACAATATCCCCGATCTCAGTTTGCCATTGAACAATGTATTGAGCTTACTTAGGATGCGAGCATCCTTGGGCAATGTCGATCAAACACCATGGCATTATAACGGCACTTTGTATGCTCAAAAGAACTCGGATCAGCCCATACCAATGATAAGAATTGAGGGGATGGAAAGTTATCGGGTCATTGTCCTTGAGGATGGGACCTATGAAATTATTGGCAATATGCTTACTTTCTTTAGGGATCTCGAAACAGGTGAATACATTGATGAATTTAAGAACCCCATAACGGGTGAAATCAACAAAATTAAACCCAATACCAGAAGAGCAAGCATTGGCAGAGGAATGAATGTGTCTTCCATGGGAGTCAGGCCCACCCCTTTTATTGATCGGATGCCCGATAAACCACTGTTGATCGATTGGAATTTCGGTCCGGAAACGGTTTGGATGCAAGATCAAACATCCTATCCCCCGGGCTTAAAGGAGCCACGATTGCAAAGAATGACTATGTTTGCTCCACTCAGTGAGTTTACGAATCCAGATGTATTGTCTCTTTCAAGCTCATTTACTGCCACAGTGCTCATGCCATGGCTACCATGGATGAATATGGATGATTATGAAGGCCACACGCTATGGCATGCATCTGGAGTGAAGCTGAAGTCAATTGAAGAGCTCCCTGCTGATTATTATAAAAGAATGATGAACGGCTATAGTCAGTATTCAGGATTTAATCTTGAAGAAGACACGGGTCCGGTCATCTATGAATAATCATCATTCACCTGAGAATATGCAATTGCCTCAGTTAAACCCCAGGGTATGGCTGAGATTTTGTTGATTCCTGTTTGTCTCAGGATATTGGAATATATATAAGCCGAATGATGAATTAACTCAGCACGGTCTGTTGGTATCTTAAAGAAAGCTTTTCTTTCATCTTTATCCATTTCAATGATATCCCTTCTCAGCAATTCAAACTCATCNTGAGTAGCACTCATNTTTTNATATCGGCCCAGCAATCCTCTGATACCTCCACCGACACCAATGACTTTNTCGATGCCCATTTTGTTAAATTTATCAAGCCATGCATACATTTTCTTCCAGGTTTTCTTTTTAATCTTTATTTGATTTAAGCTCACGCTACCTATTGGGTATGTCGCACAGTCAATAATCTTATTTTGGTGTTTTACTAGAATATCTGTGCTTCCACCTCCCACATCGGCTAGTATGAAATTTTCTGCTGATTCCATCGATGGGTGCTTCAGTCCTCCAACCATTTGAATTTCTTCGATTCCAGAAATAATTTCTATATCGATTGAAGAGTAATCTTTTAATCGATCAATGGTTTGCTTTTTATTGCTCGCTTTTCTGAAGGCTGCAGTCGCACAGGCTCTATTGCTTTTGATTCCTTGTTCATGGATGGTTTTTTCAAAAGAACTTAAAATCTCACCTAGCTTATTTATTGTGGAGTCACTAAAAATTTTACTTTTGCTTGAATAAATATCTTTACCTAGCCTCACAGGGATTCTTTTTCGCAAAGTTTTGTCCTCATTAAGATCAGAAGTTTCCTCATCAAGAGAATAGATTCTTTGTTTTATCGAGTTGCTTCCAATATCAATTGCAGAGATTTTTTTCATTTTAGCCCAGGTATTTTGTCAGAAGCTGATATTGTTTATATGTGAGATTCTCAAATGTTTGGTCTTCAAGTGTAAAAGTGTAGTTTGCAATAGATGAAGACCATTTTCTTGGATTTAGAATCTCTTTTTCGTCGTAGTCGAGTTTGTTTAATAAATAATGCATGGCATTGATTCTAGCTACTCTTTTATTGGTGGCATTGATTACAACCCAAGGACAAAGAGAGCTCGATGTTTTTTCAAACATTTGTTCTTTGTATAACTTGAATATGTCATATTTATTGATGATTCGAGCGTCGGTTTCAGAAAACTTCCAATATTTGATTGGGCTTTCTTGTCTAGCTCTGAGCCTTTTTTGTTGCGATATCTGGTCAATAGAAAGATAAAATTTTATGATCTCAGTGCCGTTCTCTATGAGATCTTTTTCCCAGTCATTTACCTTGTTCATAAAATTTTTGTATTGACGTTGTGAGCAGAAACCTAATGTTGGCTCAATCAATGCTCTGCTATACCAAGATCGATCAAAGAAGCAAATTTGTCCTTTTTTTGGCATTTTTCTCTCGTATCTTTTAAACCAATTGTTGGACTCCGATTTAGTGGGGACACCAAAGTTAATGTATTCCATTCCTTCGGGAATCAGATACTGAGAAAAGTGTTGAATTGTTGCTGTTTTTCCAGCGGCGTCTCTTCCTTCAAAAATGATGGCGATTTTTCTCCCATTTTTTATTACGTCTTCTTGTAATTTAAGGAGTTCGACCTGCATCCTGAATTTCTCAGCAGCATACTGTTTTGGCGTGATTTTTTTAAACTCTCTGAGATTATAAATAATCAAAGATTTCCCCTTTTATCAAATGCCATAAGTGTCTCAGGTCTTTGTTTCAGATTTATTACTGACAATGAACGCATTTATTTGGTGAAAGGGCACTTGTTGATATAATAGGAAAATAATTATGCAGTACGCATTGTTCTTTTGCCATCAATTATGAAAGAAACCATACATAAAATTTTTATTATTGCACTGTCATTCCATTTGTTTGCATGCGATGGTGCCAAAGAAGAAGAAAAGCTCGAACAAGAGAGTGAAGCATATGCAAATCAACTTTCACTGAATGTGGATTTAATAGCTCCAGGTGATCCAGTGAGAGGCAAGAAGCTTTATCTTCAGTGTAGGGCTTGTCATTCACTCAAAAAAGGTGAACCGCATAAGATTGGTCCAAACCTATATTCTTTTTATAATCGGTCCGCAGGCTTTAAAGATGATTTTAAATATTCAGATGCATTGTCAGATTCTGGAATCGTTTGGGATTATCAATATTTAGATCTTTGGCTTGAAAATCCACAAAGCCTGATCCCTGAGAATAAGATGGTTTATGTAGGCATGAGAAAGAAACGTGACAGAGAGGACTTGATAGCCTATCTTTTAATAGAGACACAATAGTAATAATCGGCATTATTTAATATTTTCGTAACATTCATGATGTAAAAAACACAGGTATCTAATTGGGAAAACATAAAAAAAAGAAAATGAATCAAGAAATACTTGTTGTAGAAGATGAAACGGCCATCAGATCAATGATTAATTTTTCATTGTCTAGGGCTGGTTTTCAAGTCAAAGAAGCAAAGGATGTTCAGCACGCAAAGGAACAGATCAATAACAAAACACCAGATTTAGTCCTCATTGATTGGATGTTGCCCGATCAGAGCGGACTTGAGCTTGCCAAATCCATCAAGCAGGATGAAGTCACCAAGGGGATTGGGATTATCATGCTCACTGCCAAGGCCGAGGAAAGAGATAAGATCGCAGGGTTTGAAAGCGGCGCAGATGATTACGTGACAAAACCGTTTTCTCAACACGAATTGGTTGCAAGAATCAAGGCAGTTCTCAGAAGAACCTCATATGGTGAAGATGAACAGCTTGTTAGCGGCCCCATTGTTATTGATTTAAAGAGTTATAGAATTTTTATCAACGATGAAGAAGTTCACTTTGGACCAACAGAATTTAAACTGCTTAAGTTTTTTATAATGAATGAGGGCAGAGTTTACAGTCGCTCACAATTGTTGGACAGAGTCTGGGGAAGATCTGTCTTCGTTGAAGAGAGAACTGTTGACGTACACATCAGAAGGCTTAGGTCTATTTTAGAAAAATACGATCTNNANNACGCGATAAAAACTGTGAGAGGCGCCGGGTATAGATTTGATCTATAATTACTCCCGTGCAAATAAAACTCCAACTGATTTTTATCAATTTTTTAGCTTTAATGCTTGGTGCATTAATTGGATATTATTTTAATCAAGCCCTTCTTGGCTTCCTTGCAGCTGGCACCTTGTTAAATATTTGGTATCTATACAAGGTTATTGATATTGCGGGCATCATAGAAAGATCAAACTTAAGTTTGACAAAAGACACGATCTGGAACCATTTAACAAAGATAGTTAAGAAACAAGCAAAACTGGTTGGAATTGATGGACCCCAATCAAAAGCATCTCGCAGTGTCGGTAGAAAGCTCCTCAAAGAGATCGAAAAAAGTTTCGATATGACCATGGATGGATTTTGCCTTCTCGATAAAAACAATAGTTTAATTTGGTTCAATCAAGCAGCTTCAGATTGGTTAATGCTCTCCGAAGATGATTTGCAAACACCGATCAATCACTTCATCGATACTCCTGCTTTTTGGAATTTTTTAAAAGTTGACGATTACCAAAATAGACTAGAAGTCAAAGCACCAAATGATAAAGACATTTACCTGTCATGTCAGCTTGTGCCATTTGGAAAGAATGAAAGATGGATCATTTTTAGAGACGTAAGTCAACCCGTTAGATTGGCTAAGGTAAGAAATGATTTTACTGCAAACGCTTCGCATGAACTCAGATCGCCATTGACCGTGATATCCGGATATATCGAGGTTATGAATGAAGATTCATCGATTAACGAAGAGTGGAAAAAGCCCGTAGAAGAAATCAATCGTCAAACCATCAGGATGCAGAGGATCCTCTCTGATCTTTTGCTCTTGTCTCAATTGGAAGCTGAAACGGATAGGATGGATGACCGAGTCATTGATCTCCAAGCCATTGTTTTGTCAGTGAAAAAGGACATCATGAGCAGAAAGAATCCACCGGAACGATTTGAGGTTAACTTTTCTCATTCCGGACTGATTTCTGGAGACGAATTCAGATTGCAATCCGTAGTCAACAACTTGATTGAAAATGCAGACAGATACTCTGATATAGGAGATTGTATTTGCGTAAACTGGGTGATCGATAATGAGGGAGGGCATTTATCTGTGATCGACAATGGAGTTGGAATTGAAGCAAAGCACATCGACAGAATCACCGAGAGATTTTATAGAGTTGACAAAGGTCGATCCAGGAAGGCAGGCGGAACAGGATTGGGACTTTCCATTGTAAAAAATGCACTCCAAAATCATAATGCAACCTTGGAGATTAAAAGTGAGCTTGGTAATGGAAGTGAGTTCATCTGTCATTTCCCAAAAGAGAGAATAGTTGCATGAATTACCCAGAGAAAATCATCATCAGTGAGGTTGGTCCAAGGGATGGACTTCAGAGCATTGATACCATTATGTCCACTGAGCATAAACTAGAGTGGATAAGATCTGAATTTGAGGCAGGCATAACAGAAATTGAAGTCGGCTCTTTCGTCCCTAAGTCAATACTCCCTCAAATGGCCGATGCTTATGAAGTTGTGCGAAAGGCAAAAAAAATTGATGGATTGACGGTGGTGGCTCTAGTGCCAAACTTTATTGGTGCCAAGAATGCCATTGAAGCGGGCGCCGACAAAATATGCCTTCCGCTTTCTGTTAGCGAGACACACAGCAAAGCCAATCTCAATAAAACTCATGATGAGGTGTTAGATGAAATCAGAAACATCGCTCAATACTTGTCAGAAATAGAAGGTGAGAAACCTGATTTTGAAGGAAACTTGTCCACTGCATTTGGTTGCACTTTGGAGGGCGCTGTTTCTGAATCGATCGTGCTTCGACTCGGCTCAAGAATGATGGAGCTAGGATGTCAAGAGATAGGATTATCAGATACAACGGGTTATGCAAACCCCATGCAAATAAAGAAAATGATCAGAAGTCTTAAGAAAGAAGTCGGCAATGAGAATTTAAATAGCGTTCATCTTCATAATACCCGAGGCTTAGGGCTTGCAAATGTTCTCGCAGCGATGGAAGAAGGGATTACGACAATTGATTCATCTCTTGGTGGGATAGGGGGTTGCCCATTTGCCCCTGGAGCAAGTGGAAACATTGTAACCGAAGACCTCGTATTTATGTTGGACTCCATGGGCATTGAAACTGGGGTAGACATCAATGCTTTGCTTGCAGTGACAGAAAAGGTTCAAAGTTTTATCCCAAATGAATCCGTTTATGGCTTTACAAAAGACTCTGGATTACCAAAAGGTTATTCAAAGGGTTGGGGGATCTAAGAGCGATCTATCTTTTTATCGTCAAGGGGGGGGTTAAAAGTTCAGACTTAAAAACTATGACCACTCTTAGATAATGGAAATATAGCTTTGTTCTGTTACAAGAAAATTTAAGTTTTGTTACACAAATATTAAGATGACCAAGGATTTTACATGGAAATAATTTTAGAAAATGCACAAGTCTTGCTGATATTGGCTTGTTGTTTTGGTTTCTTCATGGCTTGGGGTATTGGTGCGAATGATGTCGCAAATGCAATGGGGACATCAGTCGGCGCAAGAGCACTGACAATGAAACAAGCGGTTCTTGTGGCGTGTGTTTTTGAGTTTGCAGGCGCTTATCTTGCGGGAGGAGAGGTCACATCAACAATTCGAAAAGGGATCATTGATTCAGGGGTTGTAGCTTCTAACCCCGATCTTTTAGTTTTTGGAATGATGTCAGCCCTTCTGTCCGCAGGCACTTGGTTGCTGATCGCATCGTATTTTGGTTGGCCGGTTTCAACCACACATTCCATTGTGGGCGCCATTGTCGGTTTTGCCGCTATCGGTATAGGTTTTGATGTAGTTGAGTGGCCAAAGGTTGGCTCTATTGCTGCAAGTTGGGTTGTGTCCCCATTACTTGCAGGAACCATTGCTTTTATTTTATTTCAATCCGTAAGGAAGCTTATTCTTGAATCCAGTGACCCATTTAAAAATGCGAAAAAGTATGTTCCTCTATATATGTTTCTCGCTGGCTTTGTCATATCTATGGTGACCTTTGTCAAAGGTTTGAAGCACGTAGGCCTCTCTTTCTCAACTCAGGAAAGCCTGGCTTTATCCTTCATCTTTGCAATCGTTATCAGTTTAATCGGTGCATGGCTTTTGAGAACAATTGACAATAAAGAAAAAGAACGCAACGGCATGATATTCAATGGCATCGAGAGAATTTTTGCGGTCTTGATGGTTTTTACTGCATGCGCAATGGCGTTTGCTCACGGCTCAAATGACGTTGCCAATGCCATTGGACCATTGGCGGCAGTTGTCTCTGTAATCCAAAGCGGAGGAGAGGTTGCTGCTAAATCCATAGTTCCCGCTTGGGTTTTATTGCTTGGCGCTTCAGGAATCGTTGTTGGTTTATCTATGTTGGGATATAGAGTCATGATGACAGTGGGACGATCAATTACAGAATTAACTCCGAGCAGGGGTTTTGCTGCTGAATTGGCTGCCGCTGGCACAGTGGTTGTCGCCTCAGGAACCGGGCTGCCCATATCGACAACTCATACCCTCGTCGGCGCAGTTTTAGGCGTTGGCATTGCAAGAGGAGGTTTAGAGGCATTGAACTTAAAAGTAGTGAGTAAAATCATATTATCATGGCTGGTCACTCTCCCTGTGGGCGCAATTTTATCCATCATTTTCTTTTATATGCTTCGTGCGATATTTTTGTAAGAACTAAAAATAAAATTTGATCGAACTGAGAGTTTAGATGAATAAAAACAGAAGAAATGTCCTTAAGTTAGCAGCTCATTCTCCTGCACTTTTTGCATTGAACGCTTATGCTGGAAATCATTTTAAAGAGATAGGCCATTCAGAAAAAACTGATTTTGGAATCATTGACTGGGATGGCTCTTTAATTTCTGATCCAAGAAAATTGTTCGATTTACCCAAAGATTTTAACTACAAAGTTCTTATGTCTTCAGGCGAGATGATGCATGACGGTTTGCCATACGGCGGTAGGCCTGATGGAATGGCANCATTTAGATTAAATGACAAAATAAATGCTCTAGTGGTCAATCATGAGACAAGCAATTTGGATGACCGCCTCATGGAAACAAATGCGTACATGAGACAAAATGGCTCACCATTTGACGGAGGAACAACCACAATCATTCTCGATAATGATGGAAAGAATGTCATAAGCGCCAAAAGAAGCCTCACAGGCACTCAAGATAATTGCGCAGGAGGAAAGACGCCATGGAATACATGGATTTCATGCGAGGAAACGGATCTTGAAAATCACGGTTATGCTTTTGAGGTTGATCCGAGCATAGACTCAGGTAAGACATACAAAAGATTAACAGACATGGGCCGTTTCAAAAGAGAGGCTGTTGCCATTGATGCTAGTGATACAAAAGGAACCGTTTATCAAACCGAGGATCACGATGTCGGTCTTTTTTATAGATTTATACCCAAATCAAATGGAAATCTTACAGAATCCGGTCAACTAGAAGCGCTGAGAATCCGAGGTTTTGAGAATTCAAATAATTCAGATGGTGAGATAGATGTCGGCCAATCATTCGATGTTGACTGGGTAAAGATCGATGATCCCAGAGCATCAAATATCAAAACCAGAGAACAGGGCAGAATCAATGGAGCAACTTCCTTTAATGGAGGGGAAGGGATCATCTGCACAAATAATGCAAATGGCGAAAGCATTGTTTTTTTTACATGCAAAGACGGCGGTCAATTCGGTTTTGGGCAGATATGGGCTTATGACCCCAAAAATTCTATGCTTACACTCTTTTATGAATCGAACAGTATTGAAAATTTTTGGGAAGGAGACAATATCAATGTTACGCCTTGGGGCGATTTAATTATCTGTGAGGACAACGATAGTTTTGCCTGCAGGCTATTGGGTTGTACACCCAGTGGCATGATGTATCCTCTTGGTCGTGTATCCGGTAACAGTGGCTCGGAGATTGCAGGCATATGTTTCTCTAATGATGAGAAAATTATGTATCTAAATATTCAAGATGAAGGAAAGACGATAGCCGTTAGCGGAGATTGGGAGAGAATTCGACGATATCGAGATAGAATGGATGTCAATAAGATTCACTACAAATAAAGATCAGTCCTCTAGAGAATCCAACGCTTTTAATTTGATTTCCACATTCTTCTGCCTAGGCCTTCCATAGTCAAAGTCAATAATTGAGCCTTCCCATGCCCCGTACATAGGATTTGTGAGCATATACCAAGAAGTGCCCCAGTAATTCGAATACTTTTTAGCTACCTCGACCCTCTCTCTCNGTGAAAGTAAATTTTCACCGATATCAATAAAGTCTCCTAAATTATCACCAAACATCATGACAATTCGATAATCCTCAGCAATTAACTGTCTTCTGGACGTTTTGTTTGAATCCCAACCATTTTCTCCTCGCGAGAGTATGCTATCAGCTGAGGAAGAGCCATAACCCAGTGCTTCATAGTTATTAAGGGTAGCTTGTTCTATCTCGATATCACGATTGGTCACAAAAAATATTTTGACCCCATTTGATTCTGCAAAATTCATGAATTCTAGAACGCCTGGCATGAATGTGGCTTTTTCTTCTTTTGCCCAACTGAACCAACCTTCGGGGTATGAGGTATCCTTTTCAATAATTCTTGCCTGATAAGCACTGTTGTCTAACACTGTTTGGTCAACATCAAGAATAATCGCCGGTGGCTTTTTGGAGTAATTACCGCTTTGCTCTAGTGCTGCAGTGTGATTTGTATCTTTAAGTAAGTTCTGTAAATCATTTTTTGCAGCCTGATAGATTGTTTTTGAATTCGCATAAAATTCAGCCGATGACTGAACATATAAGGTTGCCATGAGCAATTCATGTTCTTTTTCGCTCGCATTTGTTATTGAGCTAAAAAACAAAATGGCTGTCATCAATTTTTTCATAGAAAGATCATAAACTATTTGATTGTATATTCCTTAATAAAGTTTCTGTCGGATTTATTAAATGCACCTCTCTAGAAAATAATCAGCCAACGAAGCTTGTTTTTTTCAGTTTTTGAATAATAAAATCGAANGAAATACTTTTTCACAACTTATATTTAAAATCCAAGAAAAGCTTATTGTAATCTATGGCCATCATCTTTTTGTTATCAAACCAAACCACATCGACTGAAAACTTTTTAGTAACTGGGTAACTGAGATTGAATTGATGCCCTTTATTGTCTGTCCCTCCTACACCAAAACCAGAGTGAGTCAATGCACCAAAGGTTGAGTCTGACTCGATTTCTTTGTTACAGCCAAGGCCTTATTTTTTTATGGTCAGCTTCAAAACTATCAATGTTATTTTTATATATCAGGACTTTTTCTATTTCATCAAGACCNTCAATNAGAAGTGATCGATCTTTTTCATGAATATCAAAAAAGATCTCCTTATCACAGCATTGAATTGAACACTTAATTAAATCTATAAAGATATGATTGTCCGATGGATTTTCTTCAACATTTTTAATCAATCCAGAAATTATTTTTTCTTCAAGGGTGATAGCAAGTAACCCATTCCTGATGCAATTATTATAGAAAATCGACCCAAATGATTTTCCAATTATGGCTTTAATGCCCCACTCTTGAAGAGCCCATACAGCGTGTTCTCTGGATGAACCGCATCCAAAGTTCTCTCCTGTCAATAAGATTACTGATTTCTGAAACGGGTCTTTATTAAGTATAAAATTCTGATCAGGAATTCTATTTTGAACAGATGAATATCTCCACTCGGCAAATAAGCCATCAGCTAAGCCTAATTTTGAGATTTTTTTTATTTCACGACTGGGGATGATCGCATCTGTATCTACGTTATTCCTTAGAAGCGGTGCAGCTATGCCTGAGATCGCATTTATTGGCTTCATAAATCCTCCTTCAAGTCTTTTGGAAATGCAATTGTTCCCTTAATCGCAGAGGCCGCAACAGTTGCTGGAGATGCCAAATGCGTTCTAGTACTCTTCCCCTGTCTATTTTCAAAGTTTCTATTTGTTGAAGATATGACTCTTTCGCTCAAGCCAAAGCTCTCTCCACCTGCATAAAAGCACATTGAGCAACCCGACTCACGCCACTCAAATNCAGCCGATATAAAGATTTCATCCAATCCTTCATTTTCCGCATCTTTTTTGACTTTTGAAGATCCCGGAACACAAATGGCTTTAACTCCATTAGAAACTTTTTTATCTTTTAAGATTGAAGCTGCAATTCTTAGATCGCTCAATCGACTATTTGTGCATGAACCGATAAAAGCAGCATCTATCTTTTTCCCCATGAGTGTCTCACCCTCATTCAACCCCATATATTCGAGTGCTTTTTTTGCAGAATCTTTTTTAGTTTCATCATCGATTTCATTCAAAGTCGGAATTTTTTCATTGAGATCAATGGCATGTTCAGGACTGGTTCCCCAAGTGACAAATGTTCCAACTTGATCGCAGTCAATATCAATGATCTCAGAATATTCAGCATCTTTGTCTGATTTTAATTTACGCCAGTATTTTTCAGCCTCTTGTATTTGATCCAAGGTTGGCGCGTATTTTTTTCCTCTTAAATATTCGAAGACTTTCTCATCGGGTTGAATAATTCCAGTCATCGCCCCAAACTCAACAGACATATTGCAAAGGGTTAATCTTGCTTCTATTCCCATCTGATCTATGACATTTCCTCCAAACTCGACGGCAGAGCCATCTGCCCCATTGGCACCATAGTTCGATATTAAGTAGAGCACTATATCCTTCGCACTCACTTGATCATTTACATTACCATTGACATTGACTTTTATGGACTTCGGTTTCTTTTTAATCAGGGTATTTGTTGCTAAAGCAATTTCACATTCGCTCGATCCAACACCCCAGGCCAAGGTTCCAAGAGCACCGAGACTGCAAGTGTGAGAATCAGGGCAAATATATGTGAGACCGGGGAGGGCAATTCCTTGTTCAGGCGAAACAACATGTCCAATGCCTTGCTCTGGAGTATTCAGGTCAAAGAAATTGATATTCTCTCTGATTGCGGAAGACCTGAGTGATTTGATGAACTCTTTTCCACTTGGCATCAGAGTTTCATCATCTCTTCCGGGTATCGTGTCAACAATATGATCTATTGTTGCAAATACTTGTTTTGGATTTCTGACAGCAATGTTTCGATCATGCAAGCTTTGAAGTGCAATACTACCTGTTCTTTCATGAAGAAATATTCTATCGATATATATTAGATCGTTGTCGTCATCAAAAGATTCGACAACATGTTTGTCCCATATTTTTTCAAATAGAGTTCGTCCCATTACTTTTTCTTTGCTTATTTTCTAAGGGCTTTGGTTTCTCGGATGAATCGCTTGATAAATCTTCTTACCTCTCTGGATGCTGTGGTGTCGTCTGTCTCACACATAGAAATGAATTCTTTTTTCATTTCCTTGTTCATCTTTACCAGCAGATGAGTATCTTTTTTCATATTCAAATTCCCCCAAGATTTAGCAAGCGAACGATCAATACTATTAGAGATATATGACAGTAATATTACAAAAACTTGACTTTATATATAGAATAAATATATTATATATATATAGTATATATACAAGATATATATGTAGGAGGTTAAAATGAAAAAATTAATGTTAATTACAGTAAGCGTTTTGATGGTTTTCAATCTGAATGCTGCTGAGAAAATCAGCAGTGATGATTTGGTCAAATGGGACCTGACAACTGCTGGCAACGTATACTTTCATGATAGGGATGACAACAAGTTCTATGTGGAGAGTGATTGTGAAGCTACTTTTAGTAATTTTGTTCAAGCCAATAATGATTCAGTCATTACATTTGCAGGTAGAAACGTTGTGAAAAGCTCAACGCCACTTATCGTCCATTCTGGAAGTGATAGTTTGAGCTGTAGAATCATTTCGCTAGCCAAAGTTCAATAGTCTTTTCAGAGAAAGATATGTTCGAGAATGAGTTAAAACAATTGGGCTTAATAGCCACAGGAGGAATGATTGCAAATCAGATTAAATTCTTATCTCTCATTGCAATCATCCTCTCTCTTGTCCTCCTATATCTTTATTAATTAATTTCCAATAAAACTTGCTGGTTAATTCTTAACTAGCAATAATTAAGTATGTTCAGCCATATAAAAGAAGATAATCAGCCAGGAATGGTAGACATCTCTGAAAAAGATATTACACACAGAGTCGCCAAGGCATCTGCTTTGATTAAGCTTCCCAATGAAATTAAAAATCTTGTCAAAGATGGCGAGATAGAATCAAAGAAAGGACCTGTGCTGACAACCGCAATCATTGCAGGCACACAAGCGGTCAAAAAGACTCATGACCTGATTCCTTTCTGCCACCCTTTGATAATTAATGCATGCGACATTGTGATCGATTTTAATGACGAATCTAATCTTGTCGTAACATGCACTGTGAGCATAGATGGCAAGACGGGTGTTGAAATGGAGGCACTCACAGGAGTATCGGTCGCCTCGCTGACAATCTATGATATGTGCAAGTCAGTCAGCCACGGCATTGTTATTTCCGATATTCAATTATTGGAAAAGTCTGGTGGAAAATCTGACATCACTTAAGAAGATTCTCTGATGTTATCACTAGTTCTCACAGGCGGTCTAAGTACTCGCATGGGCACAGATAAAGCATTGATCAAGGTTGATGGCAGAACCATTCTTGATCGAACAATTGATTTACTGAGTTCATATTCAAATCAGGTTTTTGTTTCTGTTAGAGAGGATCAGGCACAAGAATTGAATCGATCAAAGTATGAAATGCTCTTCGATGACCCTAACCTAGAGGGGCCGATGGCAGGAATTATGAGTGCTGCCAAGCATGAGGCTGAGTCGCCCTGGATTATTGTTTCATGCGATCTTCCATTGCTAGACGACGAAACAATTAAGCAATTGCTAGACATGAGAGCAAAAGACAAAGACGCGACCGTCTTTTTGGATGAAGAGGTTGGGATTGAACCTCTATGCGCCATATATGAACCAGCTTTATTGCAGAAACTTCAAGAGAACCCTCAGATTATTGAAAAAATGAGCCCTCAAATGACCCTAAAGAAAATGAATATCAATACCATTCAGCCAAAAAACAAGAATGCCTTATATAATTTGAATCGAATAACACCCGAGGCTTCGAATCTAATTGATATTGAATGAATGCTTGCATAATTCGCTTCATTTCGATAATTTCTCGGTTATAAATCACAATTGGATTAAAAAATGAGTAAAAAAGACGACGTTACCAGAGAGCAAGCCGAAAGCGCTGTCAGAACATTGATTCAGTGGGCAGGCGACGATCCAGATAGAGAAGGGATGCTTGATACTCCCAAAAGGGTAGCAAATGCTTACGAAGATTGGTTCAGTGGGTACAACGAAGATCCTCATGAGTTTCTTGACCGAACATTCTCAGAGGTTGAAGACTACGATGAGATGGTCACATTAAGGGCAATCACTTTCGAGTCTCATTGTGAACATCATATTGCTCTGATAACAGGAAAGGCCTATGTTGCTTATCTACCAAAAAACAGAGTGGTTGGAATAAGTAAATTGGCAAGGGTCGTTGATACTTATGCCAGACGTTTCCAAGTTCAAGAGAAAATGACTGCTCAAATTGCAAATTCAATCGAAGAAGTTCTCCAGCCCAAAGGCGTTGGCGTTGTGATTGTCGCAAGACATGCATGCATGACAACTAGAGGCGTTCATAAGAGCGGTGTGGATATGGTGACAAGCACCATGACTGGTAGCTTTAGAAAGAATGAAGCCACCAGACTCGAATTCATGAAGACCATTGGCGACATATCAATCGACTAATGACTCACACCATTTCTTCGTACGATGATTTCAAGGCTCTTGAGGGCAGAGAGATCGGTATTTCGGATTGGTATCAGATAGATCAGGAGCAAATCAATATCTTCGCTGATGCAACTCATGATCATCAGTGGATTCATACCGATGTAGATAGAGCAAAAGAGGAAATGCCCGATTCTAAAACAATAGCACATGGGTATTTAACGCTCTCAATGACACCGGCCATGACATCGCAGTTTGTGAAATTTACAAATTTGGAAAGAGCCATCAATTATGGTGTGAATAAAGTAAGATTCATGAACATGGTCCCAGTTGAGAGCCGAGTTCGGGCAAGAACAGAGATTCTAAAAGTCAGACAAAGAGCTGGAGCAATCCAGGTGACCGCTCAAACAACTGTTGAGATTGAGAATATGGATAAGCCTGCGTGTGTTGCAGAAACCGTCTCATTTTATTATTTGAAATAATATGTCACAGGAAAACTCACTCGATACTTCCATTGAGCGTTTGATTGAAATTCTCAGTCTAGAGATGATTGAGAAGAATATTTTCAGAGGCGAGAGTCAAGACATAGGAAGCCCGCAAGTCTTTGGTGGTCAAGTTTTAGGTCAGGCCCTCAGAGCAGCATCTTCAACAGTCGAAGACCGCATGGTCCATTCCTTGCATGCCTACTTTCTTAGAAGAGGGGACTTTGAGGCGCCAATTGTGTACGAGGTTGATCGAGCGAGAGATGGAGGGAGTTTTTCAAACAGAAGAGTGATTGCTGTACAACACGGACACCAAATATTCAACATGACAGCATCTTTTCAGAAACCAGAGCAGGGCTTGGANCATCAATCAGAAATGCCAAAAGTGAAGGAGCCCGAGGACCTTGAAGATATCGTNGATTTAATAAAACCTGAGTGGGTNGAGCAATTGCCACTCAGAATTAAAAGAATGCTGACAAGGGAAAGACCTTTTGAGTCAAAGCCCGTTCAGATTCCACATTTTTTGACAAATAAAACCAGCGAACCAGTGAAGCAGAGTTGGATTCGTGCAAAAGGCGAAGTGCCAAATGACACTGAGCTTCATCAAGCATTATTAGCCTATGTTTCTGATTACGATTTATTGACCACTGCAATATTGCCTCATGGAACAAATCTTCTTCAAAACAGATTCCAAATGGCAAGCCTTGATCATGCCATGTGGTTTCATAAACCTGTGAAGATTGATGAGTGGCATCTATTTTCCTATGAAAGCACAAGATCATCTGGCTCAAGAGGCTTCACAAGAGCTGAAATNTTNACNAGAGACGGAGAGTTGGTTGCATCAACAACTCAAGAGGGTTTAATGCGACTTAGAGAGCAGTGAGATCTTTCTGAAATCGCTTGGCATTCTCAACATAATGTTNAGCGGACAGTTTAATCATCATTATTTCTTCAGCCTTTAGCTCTCTGANCACTTTTGCTGGNGACCCCATGATGAGNGAGTTTTCTGGGAATTCTTTTCCCTCTGTGATCAATGAGTTTGCNCCAACTATTGAGTTTTTTCCAATCACAGCNTGATTNAGTATNGTTGAGTTAATTCCAATCAATGAATCAGCTTCAATGGTGCAGCCATGAAGCATGACCTTATGGCCAATGGTTACACCCGATTCAATTNAAAGTGGGGCTCCAACNTCAGTATGAAGNACAGATCCATCCTGAACATTTGAATTCTCACCGACTANAATTGGATCATTGTCTCCTCGAATTACTACACNAAACCATATGCTCGCATTNTCTTTCAACTCAACATTTCCAATGACTGATGCATCGGGAGCAATAAAGTTTGTCTCATTAAAAATTGGAGATTGATTATCCAGGNTATAGATCATTCAGACTTGCCTTGATTAGCCACAGCATCTTGAGCTGCNTGAAGTGATTTAGAATCAGCCAAGAAATCNTTTGAGANAGGCTCTAAATTTTCATTGAATTCATAAACAATTGGAATGCCAGTAGGTAAGTTAAGCNCCACTATCGACTCATCATCAATTTTCTCGATGATTTTAATCATNGATCTCAANCTGTTTCCGTGAGCGACAACCAAAACATTCTTATTTCCCAATANTTCTGGCAGTATTTGATTTTCCCAGTAAGNCTTCACTCTTGATAGAGTGTCTTTCAAGCTTTCTCCAGATGGCAATTCATCAATTCCATCATACTTGGAATCAAATCTTGGGTGTGATGGGTCNTCATTATCAATTGATGGNGGNGGAATATCATAACTTCTTCTCCATATATGAACCTGCTCATCACCAAATTCTTTTGCAACTTCAGCTTTATTTTTTCCCTGNAGAGCACCATAGTGTCTCTCATTCAGCTCCCATGCATGAGTGATGGGGATCCAGGTTAAATCCATTTNCTCNAGAATTNNAAANAANGTCTTNTTNGCTCTTTTCAATAGGGATGTGAATGCAATATCAAAAGCAATTCCAGTGGACTTTAATTCCATGCCTGCTTTTTGTGCTTCTTCTTCTCCCAATTGGGTTAGATCAACATCCTCCCAGCCAGTGAATTTATTTTCTAAATTCCACTTACTTTGACCATGTCTGCATAAGACTAGTTTGCCTGCCACAGGTATCTCCATTTAGTTGTGATGTGTGATTATAAATGATCTTCTTCCTGATGTAATGCTATCCACAAAATTTCAATTGAATTTATAAAAATCTTTCTTCCAGTAATGCCAAAAAATATTTTTTGTCTGGTTGTAACAAATCTTTAATAGTTTCTAGGGACAATTGCATCTTTCATTAAATATAATTTAGGCATACATAAAAATGAGACTATCTAAACAAAGAGTTNTAAGCATTTTAATCTTACTATNTCTATCCAACCCNTTAACTGCACAAGAAAATCCAACAGATGAAACAGATGAAGCTGTGGTNGCAAGCGACACAAGTGCTGNAAACAATTCTGTTGANGAAATTGTCGTAACTGGTGCGATTGCAAGCCTTAAATCTGCAATTGATAAGCAAAGAGAGAGCGCCAGAATATTATCCGTAGTGGATTCTGATGCACTCGGAAACTTTCCAGATACGACAGCGGCTGAATCTATTCGAAGATTATCTGGTATCTCCATTGAAAACGATCAAGGAGAGGGAAGATATGTATCGATAAGAGGGATGAGTTCAGACCTCAATTCGGTTGCAATCAATGGCGCTTTAATGCCTGCGCCAGAAGGTAATAGAAGTGTGATGTTGGATGGTTTGCCTACAGAGCTTTTGGATTCAATAGAAGTCTCAAAAAGTTTAACGCCTGATCAGGATGCAGATTCCATTGGTGGCAGAATAGATTTTAAAACTAAAAGACCATCTGAGCTAAAAGATCGTTTACTAAAATTTAAATTTGATACTCAATACAACACCCAAGCCAAATCAGAGGACAATCCTAGAATGGCATTTACATACGGCGATCTTCTCTCAGACAATTCGGGACATGTTTTAGGCGTGACTTACTCATCAAAGCAAATTGTCACCTACAACAATGAGACAGGGTATGGTTGGGAGAACAACGATGAAGGCCTCAAGGAAATGAATGATGACTGGGAGATGAGGTTTTATGATCTCACCAGAGAAAGAATAGGGCTGACCTATGATTACAGCTATGATGTCGATGACGACACCTCTTACTACTTCAGCGCACTCCATAATGAATACATTGATGAAGAATTAAGATACAAAGATGAATACGGAAAGCTGGGCGCCACAGGGGTAACAACGGCTGACTCAATGTTGACTGACAGGATTCGTCACGATGCTGAAACAAGATTTAGAGAAGAAACCAGAACAATCACTGCACTGAACTTTGGCGGAGAAACTCTTCTTGGGGATTGGAGAACGGACTACCAATTGACCTATTCATTCGCTGAAGAAGACGATTCAAAAAATGCTGACATTACGTTTAGATGTGAAGTTAGAGCGAACAAAGACTCTTGCATTAATTTAAAAGGTAATAAAGACCCTGTAGGCCAGATTGTGTTTGCTAGTAATACGGCTCCATATCTATCCACCTCATACAGTCAGATCTATGATCCCTCTAAACTTGAATGGAAAGAGCTTGAATTGGAAAATTCTGTCATCGAAGACACTGAAGCAGCTTTCGCAATGAACTTTGAAAAAGACACCATTGTCAGTGGGAATGATGCTCAGGTTAAATTTGGAATAAAGTATAGATCACGCGAAGTAAACGTGGATAAAAACAAGCAGTTTTATGAAGATCCTCAAGAAAGAACCCTTGCAGATTTTGGTCCAACGACATTGGCTTACTGGCCATTTGATGGGCAAACTTTTAGCCCACAAGCCGACCCTGCAATGATCTATGCATTAAGAAATCAAACAGGGTCATTGTCTCTTGATGACGAAGAAACTTTCGTTGAGGATTATGTGACAGAGGAAGACATTCTTTCTGCTTACGGCATGGTGTCTATGGAAATGGATAATGCCTTGCTTACAGCGGGTGTGAGGATTGAAAGAATGACGATGGATTCAAATGCATATGATCAGGATGGGAATCCCACAATGGCTGATGAAGATCACACATTTGTGTCTCCAAGCATCAACTACAAGTACTTCATCGACGACAACTCAATTTTGAGAGCATCGCTGTGGAGATCGCTTTCGCGACCGTCTTTCAATGCAACCGCTCCGGTCCTGGAGCTCGACATAAATGGTACAGATATTTCTGGATCGTATGGTAATCCAGATTTGGACCCGTATGAGTCAAATAATTTTGATATTTCATACGAATATTATGGTGACAATCTGTCCTTCTTCAGCATTGGAGCGTTCTTGAAACAAATAGACGGGGCGATTTATAAAACGATTCAAAAGAATGCAACGATCAATGGAATTTCGTTCAATGACGGTGTGACGACATGGATTAATGCCGATGAATCAGACATCACTGGTCTGGAGTTAAATTTCCAGCAGGAATTCGATGGAGCCTGGGAAGGATTCTATGTTGCCTTGAATCTGACATTCACAGATGGAGACAGCACGTTCAGCTTTGAAGACGATTCAACCTTTACAACGCCATTTAGGAAACTATCTGATCAGCAACAAAACTTATCAATTGGATACGATAAAGGCAAATTCGACATCAGGCTCGCCATGAACTATCGCGACGAATATCTCGATTGGTTGGCGGATGAAGAGGACGATATTGATACTGTCTCAGTTGAAAATTCTAGATTCGTTGCACCACACAGGCAATGGGATCTAAAAGCTAAGTACAAGTATTCTGATAACCTGACATTTTCGTTTGAAATCAAGAATATAAATGATAGGCCAGAATTCTACTATTGGGGTTATAATGACAGACTTTCACAATATGATGAATACGGAACTACCTATGCTCTTGGCTTTACCTACAAAAATAATTAGGAAAATAGAATTTTTAAAAATAGTCAGCTTCTTGCTGACTATTTTTATTTCAGATCTTGCATTTGCAAACCCTACTTTTGGAGTCACTCCAAATGCTGAAACACCGCCTGTTGTTACAGGGGATGATGCTGCAGACGATCCGGCAATTTGGGTCAACCGAGCAAATCCTGCTCTCTCGCTTATCTTTGGTACAGATAAAAAATCTGGTATCTATGTTTATGACATCAATGGTGAAGAACTGAGTTATTCAAAGCTTGGTAAAGTTAACAATGTCGATCTAAGAGAAAAAGACAATAAGCTTCATTTGGTGATGTCAAATCGAACAAAGGGTAGTATTGATTACTGGGTATTTGACACAAATGGTTTGCATGATTATTTTCAATCTAAACCCGTTGACTCATTTTCAGAAGAAATACAGCATCAACAAATCGATACTGGAATGAGTGTTTATGGAATTTGCGTGGGAATCATCAATAATGAATTGCATGCAGCGATTACAGAAGAAGAGGGCGTGTCGGTTCAGCAGTGGAACTTAAATGCTTCAGTTAAAACCCATCAAATTGATATTACAGAATATGAGTTGCCTCCAGAGGTCATTGGCAACGAAGCAGAGGGTTGTGTATACGATGATGAAAACAAAACAATATTCATTTCTAGAGAGGGAGATAAAGGCATCTTAAAAGCATATCAAGCAGAGACTTTTGATTTAATTGCCGAGGTTGACTCAAGGGAAGGGAATATTGTTGGCGATCCCGAAGGCGTCGCCATATACAAAAATACAGAAAAGGATGGATTTATTATTCTATCTTCACAAGGTAGTTCTGAGTTTAAGATTTATGAAAGACTTAATCCTTATGAGTTCATAGGGACCTTTGCAATTACTGACACAGATGCAATTGATGGCGTCCAAGACACCGATGGAATTGCAGTCACATCAGAGCCACTCCCAGGCTATCCGAAGGGACTTTTGATTGTACAAGACGGAGAAAATAAATCATTGGATGGAAGAATGATTAATCAAAACTTCAAATTTGTATCCTTTGAGAAAGTCATTAGCAATCTTCTTGATAAATAATCACGAAGGAATTGATAAAAAAGTTTTAAACTTGAGTTTAGAAAGCAAAAATAAAAATTGATAGAATAATTGCATGGTAAGAGAGTCTATGGATTTTGATGTTGTGATTGTGGGTGGAGGGCCCGCAGGTCTTTCAACTTCTATAAAACTCATGCAGATCTCTGAACAAAAGAATCTAGATCTCAACATTTGCCTTTTAGAGAAGGGGTCAGAGATTGGAGCTCATATCCTATCGGGTGCCGTCATAGACACTCGGGCTCTTGATACACTCTTGCCGGACTGGGAAACAGAGAATGCGTTCATTCAAACACCAGTAAAAAAAGATGAGATGCTATTCTTGAGTGGAGAGAGCAGTGCCATCAATGTTCCAAATTTTTTAATGCCAAGAACTCTGATCAATCATGGCAATCGAATCATCAGCCTCGGTTCATTTTGCAAATATCTGGGAGATAAAGCAGAAGCCATGGGCGTCAATATTTTTCCAGGATTCCCAGCGGTGGATTTAATAATTGAGGATAACGAGATTAAAGGTGTTATCACCGGTGATATGGGTCTTGATAAGAAGGGTGATCCCAAAGAAGGACATGAATTGGGTTATGAATTGAGGGCAAAGCAAACCGTTTTTGCTGAAGGCTGCAGAGGCAGCTTGGGCAAAAAGATCATCGCCTCGTTTGAATTGGACAAAGACT
>NZHF01000004.1 GCA_002691305.1 Gammaproteobacteria bacterium
GACGGTTCTGGAATTCTCCAAAGTAGGTTTTGCGCATTCAGAACCAATACCCCTATGTCTCCAGTGGCAAGTTTATAGAATGTCTCAGAACGAGATGCTTTAAGTCCTTTGATGGGTGGATTTAAATCATAAGGCAGCATTTCAAGGTCAGGCAAAAGCTCAACATGGACATTATTCTTGGAAAAAAACTGGATATCCCTAAACACCGACTGAGCCGAATCGGAATTCGGACAGACAATGACTGAAAACATATCTTTATCCAGAATCTCTGAAATGGCTAAATTCTTTGATGAACCATAAAGCTGCCCCAATTTCAGATGAGAAATCGAGGCTTCCGGTTGTTTTTCTATCAGTACTTTATTTTGAGTTATCATGATCCATAAACGGTTTTTATTATTCCATAAAGTTGAACAAATTATTTCGTCTTTAGCGAGATAACCGATTATGATGATTGATGTATTTTTTTAAAGAGAAAAATGGTTGAAAGGTAAGTTATTTATAGCACTTCGTTTATTTTCTAATCGGATGGAAAGACGTTATATACCAATAGTTAATTGGGTTTCTTCGTTTGCGATCGCAATTGGGCTTGCCTCAATTCTGATTGTCATCTCTGTCATGAATGGTTTTGAGGAAGAGATTTATAAGAATATACTCAAATCACAGCCACACCTCGTGCTAAAAAATACATCAGATGACAAATCGGATGAATTGCGTTGCAAGGATTTTGATCTATCCAATCTGGTTGGATGCAAATCCTTTTCTCAAATGAATGCAGTCGTCGAATCCGATTCGGTCATTCAAGCCACAGTCATCAGATCTTATGACGATTCAGGAACTCCCTCAATAGCTATAGGCGCTGATGAAATAATGATTGATGCATCGTTAGCATCNCATTTAGGCATTGGTTACCAGGATCCACTCTCGATCAGTATTCCTGTGGTAAAAAACAATACATTGTCATTGATCAGAGGTGGTTCATTCAGAGTAAGCGATATTCAAACGCCGCAAGAGNTAAAATCCAGTTCACCAGAAATCATTATGAATTCAANGGCATTNAAAAAGTTTACAAGCGAGAAGGGTGCAGAGCATAATTTGATTCTTTGGCTGGAAGATCCTTTTAGCGTTCAATCTATAGCCACAGACATTAAAGAAACTATTGGACAAACTGAATATGAAATGTCCGATTGGTTTGAGTTAAATGAAAATCTGTTCAAAGCCATTGTGATTGAAAAGGCAGTCATGACCGGATTGCTATTTTTTGTCGTNTTGATTGCGATTTTCAATGTTATGGTGATGATTTCAATGACGATTGAAAATAAAAAAGGAGACATAGCGATTCTGAAATCTCTTGGATATAACCAAAGGGATGTCACGCACATATTTCTTATTCAAGGGTGTGCTGCAAACATTATGGGTGTTCTCGGTGGAATCATTATTTCATTGCTTGTTCTTTATAATTTAAATCACATCGAGAGCATCAGTCGAAGCATTTTTAATTTNGACTTTTTCCCTCCTGGTTTGTACATCCTTGATTCAATGCCATTTATAATCAAATNAAAACAATTCGTCTGGATCTCTCTTATGACCATTATGATGGGCCTGGTGGTTTCATACCTACCCAGCAGGATAACCTCAAGNTATACGGTNCCTAAACTTATGCGTCTTTATCGTTCATGAGTATTTCTCCTAAACTTTTTTTAAGTTGGAAAGTCTTGATATCCATTATGAGGTCTAGAGGAGGGGAGGCATTATTCTCAGGCATTGCCTATATGAGTCTATTTGGAATCTCATTGGGTGTTTGTGTCATCATAACCGTAATGTCTGTCATGAATGGATTTCAAATTGAAATTAAAGAAAAGATGCTCAGTTTCACGCCTCATGCAACCATAAGAACAGNAGAGTCAAACCAATCAAATAAAGGATTTATCGATNCCTTTGAGAATNATTCTGATATCCAGGGGTACTCAGCTTTCTCAGAGGNCAGCGTTTTAATCCTNAAAGATGAGTTGATTAATCCAATCCGTTTGATTGCATATGAGAATCAAAAATATTTGATCGAAAGGAAGCTCAACAAAGTTCTCATTGAACAAGATGATCAGCTTCTATCTGAACCTTTCAGCATAATTATCGGCAATGATCTTGCACAGAAAGTAAATGTGGGCATTGGCGATAAGTTGAGATTGTTGACTAATGAAAAGCTTGTCCTCCCATTTGGGAGTCTTCCAAGAATGAAGGATTTTACTGTCACAGGTATATTCGATTCAGGCATTTTTGAAATCGATGAGAGCATTGCTATGATAGACATCAACGATGCCAATGCGTTTCTTCAATTGGACAGCAATGTTACCGGGTATGTTTTTGATTTTATTGATCCTTCAGATTCTCGGGAAAAAATCAAAGAGATTGCGAGATCAATCAATGCAAAGGGTTGGGTCAGTGATTGGTCATCAGAAAATCCCAATTTTTTTAGATCTCTTGATTTAACCAGACAGATTATATTTTTAGTCCTCATGTCCATACTCACAATTGCATGTTTTAATATTGTTTCTACACAAAGCATGCTGATCAACGAGAAACGCTCCAGCATTGCTAGTTTGATTGCTGTCGGATTTGATAAAAAGAATATATTTTACTTATTCATTATTCTTGGCACATCTTTCGGCTTGATTGGATTGCTCATAGGTATTTTATTGTCTGTGGTTTTGAGTGAAAATCTTTCACAGATAGTGACATTTATTGAGCAAACCATCTCCGTGAGGTTGTATCAGCCAGAGATCTATTTTCTTGCAGAGATTCCAAGCATCATCGATTGGAGTGAAACCATTCGTATCTCTGTGCTTACACTCATACTTTCGATATTATCTTCTTTAGTACCTGCCTACAACGCCACTAAAACCGATCCAGCAATTTTAATGAAAAATATACGTTTCAAATAACAATGAAGATTGAGATTAAAGATCTACGAAAAGACTTCAAAAAAGGAGATGAGNCTGTTGATGTGCTTAAAGGCGTTGACTTAANTATTGAGTCCGGCGAGACGGTTGCAATCACAGGACCATCCGGCAGCGGTAAAACAACCTTGCTTCAAATTATTGGTTTGCTTGATTCTCCTTCAAGCGGAACAATCATCATCAATCATGAAAATGAAACGGTATCAAAAGAAAGCAGAAAGTCATCACTGAGAAATCTATATTTTGGTTTTATATATCAGTTTCATCATCTGATTCCTGAATTCACTGCATTGGAAAATGTCATGATGCCATTGTTGGTGAGAAATCTCTCAATCGTGAAGTCCAGAACCAAGAGTGAGCAACTTCTAGGGTCGATAGGCATGAATCATAGGCTCAATCACAAACCTCATGAGCTATCTGGAGGAGAGTGTCAAAGAGTTGCGATTGCTCGCGCTTTGGTAACGGAACCCCAATTTATTCTAGCTGACGAACCTACAGGAAACTTGGATCCCATTGCGTCAATGCATATATTTCATCAGTTTATGGAATTGAGGGACACGGTTGGATCCGGTCTGATACTGGTCACACACGATCAGGCCTTGGCTGAAAAGATGTCAAAAGTTTATCAAATTGATGGAGGTTTACTGATCGGGAAATAAAAAAATTCATATTATCAACATATTATGAATGCTCTTTAGTTCCTTTGGTTGAAGTATAATGACCCCTCTATGAACAATGGACTAAAAACATACCTAAGACTCCTCGATTACGGCAGAAAATATTGGTTTGTCTTTTCAATCGGCGTTTTAGCCATGCTGATTTTTGCAGTCACCGACACTGGATTTGCATTTTTGATAAAAATACTAACCGACAGTTTTGCAGGAAATATGGATTCATTTGACACGGGAGATCTCAAGTGGGTTCTGCCAGTTGGCGTGATTATTATCTTCATTATTCGGGGTATATCTGGATTCTTTTCTACATACAATATGTCCTGGATAAGCAGGCATGTTATACGTCGTGTTCGATCAGATGTTTACCAAAAGTTTCTCTATTTGCCCACATCATTCCTGGATCAAAAGTCAAATGCGGACTTGCTTTCAAAAGTTATTTTTAATATCGAACAAGTTTCTGAATCGACAGCGAATGTTCTGACAGTTTTAATTCGTGACAGTCTAACCATCATAGTTNTAAGCATATACATGGTCTATCTGAGNCCTATGCTGTCCGCNGTAATCTTNGCTGCGGCACCAGTCATAGCTCTCATTGTTAAAATCTTAAGCACGCTTTTTAGGAGATACAGTGAGAGGATTCAAGATTCAATGGCAGATGTGACTCATTCGATTAAGGAAACGCTTCAAAATCATCGAATTATAAAAATTTTNAATGGGCAANAGGATGAAGGGACAAGATTTGCAGGAATCAATGAGCTGAACAGACGTCATCATATGAAATTATTGAGAACCAAAGCCATTGGCGATGCATTGACAATCTTCGTGGCCTCTTTGGGTGTGGCAGGAGTCGTTTATATTGCAACACTCGATGAAGTCAAAGGATCAATGACGGTTGGCGATTTCAGTGGTTTTATTACTGCCATGGTATTGCTAATGACACCCCTTAAAAGACTCACNAATGTCAATGCGATGATTCANAGAGGAATCGCAGCTGCATCCAGTATTTTCAATCTATTGGACGAAAGAAATGAATTNGATTCAGGNACAAAGGATGCGATGAAATTAAACGGTTCCGTTCAATTTAAGAATGTCTCATTTTCATATGGCCCCGATAAGGAAACTCTCAAAAACCTCAANACAAAGATCAAANCAGGACAGACGATAGCAATTGTTGGAAAATCTGGAAGTGGAAAAAGCACCCTTGTTAATCTAATACCTAGATTCTATGACGTCGCAAGCGGTTGCATTGAAATCGATGACTTACCCATAGAATCGTATACGCTGCAATCNCTAAGGTCGAATATCAGTCTAGTGACTCAAGAGGTCACNCTCTTTAATGACACGATTGAGAACAATATNATTTATGGAGGTCATTCAAGCGATGAAATCCAAGTNGCAATAAGAGATTCTCACATTGATGAGTTNATTGANGATCTACCAAAAGGCCTTCAAACAAGAGTTGGTGATCAGGGAATCCTGCTTTCTGGTGGTCAGAGGCAAAGAATCGCTATCGCCAGAGCAATGCTGAAAGACGCGCCCATACTTATATTAGATGAGGCCACCTCTTCACTAGATTCTGAGAGTGAAAAACTCATTCAGAAGGCCTTTGATCGTCTTATGGAAAACAGGACAACTTTTGTCATTGCTCATCGACTAAGCACAATTGAGAATGCGGACAGAATTTTAGTCTTATCGGATGGTGAAATTGTAGAAGAGGGCACACACGATGAATTGATGAGTCAAGAGGGTGATTATGCTCTTTTGCATAAAATGCAGTTTAATGACTAAGATCATTCAGATACTAGAAACCATATGGTATCAAGACAAGAAACCTCCTTTGCTGCTGATAGCTTTATCAAGGATTTACGGTTTTTTATTTAAAACAAGAAAAGCGCTCTTTGATTCTGGCGTTTTTTCAAGCGATAAACCCGAAGTTCCTGTAATCGTTGTTGGCAATCTCAATGTTGGCGGAACTGGCAAAACTCCCTTGACCTTATATTTAGCAAATGCGCTCTCTAAAGCTGGAAAAAAAGTAGGAATTGCAACAAGGGGCTATAAAGGGAAGAAATCCAATTCAATGCCTTATATTCTTGATGAAACTAGTGATGCTCAAGATTATGGAGATGAGGCGGTTTATTTATCAAGGCATTCGAACGCAATCGTCTGTGTTTGCAGTCAAAGATTGAAGGCAGCAAATCTACTCTTTGAAAGAGGTGTCGATGTCATTCTCTCCGATGATGGGCTTCAACACTTTGCATTAAAGAGAGATCTAGAACTTGTTGTTGTCTCTTCTGATAGAGCTTTTGGTAATCGTCGCTTGCTACCTGCCGGACCTTTAAGGGAGGGATTGGATCGACTGGATACAATTGATCTTATTTGCCTCAATGGCAAAAAAATCGATGAAGATCTTCATCTTGAAAACACGATTGGTTTTGAGATTGAGAACAAGACAGCAAAAAATATACATAACGGTCAGATCCGATCGATTGATGCTTTTATAAATCATGATGTCAATCTTATTGCAGGGATTGGTGATCCAAATGTGTTGATTCAGAAANTGATCAAGTTGGGAATCAATATTAATCACATAAAGGTTGCAGACCATGGNGCAATCGATTCATCAGAAATAAAGAATCTTCAAGGGACTTCATTATTTCTAACGCCAAAGGACTTGGTAAAATATTCAAAAGATGATTTACCAAAAGAGACATGGGAGTTGATTCCAGAGATGATGATTGACCAATCGCAAGAACAGAGCATGATGAATAAAATATTTGAGATTATCCAATGAATGANTTTTANGTCGTAATACCTTCAAGATTGGACTCAAAGAGGCTGGCTAGAAAGGCATTGGCNTTGATAGACGGAAANCCACTGATTCAATGGGTTTACCACAGAGCCATAGCTAGTAAGGCGAAGAGTGTGATCATTGCGACAGATTCTGANGAAATTGCCTCCGTTGCAAGATCGTTTGGCGCAATTGTAGAGCTGACTAATGAAGATCATAAATCCGGAACAGACCGTATATTTGAAGTATGTGATCGTCTTAATTGGGATGATGATCAGGTCGTTGTGAACTTACAAGGAGATAACCCATTAATGCCTCCTGAGAATATCAATCAAATTGCACAAATGATGAATGATTGCGATATAGCAACTCTTTCAGCACCCATTCAAGATCATGAAATAATTGATCCAAATGTTGTTAAGGTGTCGACAGATCCTAGCTCNAANGATGCACTTTTTTTCAAAAGAAATATCAATAGCGNTGATTTTAAGAAAAACCTGGGGAGGCACATCGGAATATATGCATACAATGTTGCCAGCTTGAAAAGATTTAGCCTTTCTCCTCAAAGCGAAGACGAGAAAAAAGAAAAGCTCGAACAACTTAGGGCGTATTCATTGGATATGAGAATAAAGGTTGAGGAAGCACAATTGATCCCGGGACCAGATGTAGACACTCAGGATGATCTAAAATTAGTTCAATCAATTTTGCAAAATGACTGAAAATAAATACCGAATACTNTTTGTTTGCATGGGTAATATATGTCGCTCACCCACAGCCGAGGGATTATTGATCCATAAAGTGAATGCAGATNATTCCGCAGATAGATTTGAAATCGATTCATGTGGAACTCATGACTATCANGTTGGGCACNCCCCCGATTCAAGAAGTCAGGAGGTTGCTGCATTGAGAGGCATTGATCTCTCATATTTGAAATCCAGGGAAATCAAACAACCCGATTTTGATTATTATGATTTAATTTTAGTGATGGACAAATTAAATCAAGAACACTTAGAAAAATATTGTCCAAAAGAATATAGACACAAAATCAAACTGATACTTGAATACTTGCCAGATCAAANNCTAGAGGAAGTTCCAGATCCATACTACGGTGGTGATCAAGGATTTGAAGAGGTCTTTGATATCCTCGAAGAAGCCATTGACGCTGTCTACGAGGATATATGTTAACTATTTTGGGGGAACGATATCTTCCCAAGGCAGGACTTTATCTTTATCCGTCGAGACTTTACTTATATTAGAGTCGGTCTTTGGAGATTTCTTAGTCTTTGTTGGTTTTTTCGTCTCTGAAGCTTTCTTCGTTTTTGATGATTTCTTTGATTCAGATTTATTGGTCTTCTTGATTTCTTTTGTTTTGCCCTCTTGTTTTTTTACAGACGAGTTTTTCTGATCCTTTGAGGTGCTCTTTCTGGTTTTCTTCTCTTCAACTTTTTTTCTAGGTTTTTTATCAACATTGGAATTATTTTTTAAATTTTTCTTTTGTTCTTTACCTTCTGTTTGTTTGGTTGATTTCTTCTGATTCTTTGTTTCATCAGACTTTACCTTTTTAGGCTGAGAATGCTTTTTAGATTGGTTTCTATTCCCTTTTGTATTGTTACTTTTTTTCTTTTGTGTTTCTTTTTCAGTTCTTGGAGCATTCGGTTTGCCTCTTCTATTCGACTTTGGCTTCCCTCTTTGTCCGGAAGACTTCTTTCGCGTTCTCTTTTCAGGCTGTTTTCGTCTTGATTGTTGCTTTCCTTTAGATGAAGTTTTCTTCTTTTTTGGTGGTGATTTGAACCAGAACTTTATCTTATCGATTATATTCGGGCCTTTCATGTCTTCAATGTCCCATGCTTTTACAGGCTCGTGGTCTGTATTTAGACGACTGCCTGACTGACCTTCTTTGCCATTATCTTTTCCATGAGAGTGAACTTGAGTATTGTTGCTTCCATGCTGAATTTTAGTCCCATCAGTCCTAACTCGAGTGATTGTAAAGTTAACACTGGACAGTTCTGGATCAGAAGTTAAGACAATATCAATTTTCTCNCTNTCTTCAATTTCATTGATCCATTCTCTTTTCTCATTCATAAGATAGTTGGCAGCATCAGGAGGTATATTTGCGATCACGCTTTTNGTTTTNTCTTTTCTGGCTTCTTCCCCAACCAACCTGAGGACAGAAAGTGCGAGTGATTCTGTGCTTCTGACTTTTCCTATGCCATTGCAATGTGGACAAATTTTATAAGCAGAGTCATCCAATGANGGCCTGAGTCTTTGTCTAGACATTTCCATTAGCCCAAATTTTGAGATGCTGCCAATTGAAACTCTTGCACGATCCTTTCTAACCGCTGTTCTCATTGCATTTTCTACAGCTTTTTGATTTTTGTACTGTCTCATATCAATGAAATCAATCACAATAAGGCCACCCATGTCTCTCAACCTGCACTGTCTGGCGATCTCTTCTGCTGACTCTAGGTTTGTTTGAAGAGCAGTNGACTCAATGTCTGATTCTTTTGTAGCTCTGCCTGAGTTGATATCAATTGAGATCAATGCTTCAGTGTAATCAATGACAACTGTTCCACCCGAAGGAAGCCTTACTTGGTTTGAGTAAGCAGACTCAATTTGATTTTCAATCTGAAAACGAGTGAAGAGTGGNGTTGGCTCCGAATAATGCTTTAGTTTTTTTAAATTCTTTGGGCTGACCTGNTTGATGTATTTCTTAGAGTTTTCATATGTCTCTTCATCATCGATGATGATTTCTCCTACATCGTCTTCAAGATGGTCTCGCATTGATCTTGCAATCAGACTGTTTTCTTTAAAGATGAGCGCTGGCGGCTTGGTATCCACTGCCAGTTTTTTAATAGAATCCCAGATACCAGCCAAATAATTCAGATCCCATTGCAATTCTATCAATGATCTTCCAACTCCAGCTGTTCGAACAATAATACTNCTNCCATCTGGTTGATCCAGTTGGTCCAGTAGTTCAAAAGTATCGAGTCGTTCTCGACCTGTTATTTTTCTTGAAATACCACCGCCTTTNGGATTGTTCGGCTTNAATACCATAAATCTTCCAGCNAGGCTGAGGNAGGTGGTAAGTGCCGCNCCTTTNGTGCCTCTTTCTTCTTTCACCACTTGGACAACAATTTCTTGCCCTTCTTCNAGTAGGTTATTAATGTTGTGTTTCTCACCGGGTATGGGNTCTGTGAGATAGTATTCTCTTGAGATTTCTCTGAATGGTAAGAAACCATTCTTTTCTGAGCCGAAATCAACAAATATAGAATCCAGGCTTGGTTCTACTCGAGTAATTTTTCCTTTGTATATATTGTTTTTCTTGTGTGAGCCTGATGCATATTCTATATCTAGGTTATATAGCTTCTGGCCGTCCACCATAGCGACTCTCAGCTCTTCCTGCTGAGTCGCATTTATAAGTATTCTTTTCATGGTTACCTCATGTTTCCAAGGCAACAGGATAGAAACTTCGTTTCCTTTAATTGGTTCCTTGGTTGAAGCCCAAGGTTCATTTGTTGATCCTCAACAAATGTCTAAAAAATTTCTTTCTACCAACAAAGATTTTCTATCAAATTGTCTTTGTTTAATTAAATCTCTATGACTTTTTTGTCATTAGTTTGTGGATTCATTCCACAAGTCGTATGATTATTTTCCTATCAATAATCTATATTTTGTGGTGGCATTATAACAGAGATGATGGATTTTCAACAATAATCATTGAATGTATATGAAAATCATTAACTTATGACAAAAAATAATCAAAAAAATATTCTCATCATTGAGCCTAATTCTGATGGAATGAGGCTTGATAACTTCCTGATTAAGTCTTTGAAAGGATTACCTAAAACCAAAATCTATTCAATGATAAGAAAAGGCGAAGTTCGAATCAATTCCAAGAGAGCAAAACCAATGAGTCGAATTAAGTTGGATGATTTAATTAGAATTCCTCCATATCTGTTAAATATAAAAAAGCCTGAAAGGAAAGCTGAAAAAATGGATTTGGCATGGATTGATGAAATTATTTTGCATGAGGAAAAAGGGTTTCTGGTAGTTAATAAGCCAAGCGGTCTCGCCGTTCATGGTGGTAGCGGTATTTCTTTTGGTTTAATTGAACTCCTTCGAANACATCGTGATGATAAATATGAAACATTGGAGCTGGTACATCGAATTGATAAAGAGACCAGTGGNATTATTTTGATTGCAAAGAAAAGATCCTCCTTGAGACGCCTCCATCAATATTTTAGAGANGGNGTAATCAAGAAAACCTANCANGCAANGCTCCTTGGTCAGNCTGATCGTGAAACATTTGTTGTGGANCAGCCACTTCGAGTTGATCGAAGCAATAAATATAGAAAATCTGTCATCGACCCAAAAGGTTTAAAAGCAATTACTAAGTTTGAGCTCATTGAAGACATGAACTTGGCATCATTGTTTAAAGTTTCTCCTATTACCGGTAGGACGCATCAAATTCGTGCCCACTCTGCATTCATTAATATGCCAATAGCAGGAGATAATAGATATTGCTCACAGGAGGACATCATCAAAAAGAAATTTGCACTGAGACGCCTTTTTTTGCATGCCTCAGAAATTTCATTTCCTGGATTTCAAGATTCAGATAGAGATTATCACTTTAAGGCCGATTTGGCTGACGAATTAAAAATCGTATTGCGTAATTTAAGATCTTCCACTTAACTCAATTCATTNAGCTGATCCATAATCCATTTAATTGGTAGGCCNATGATTGCNTATTCATCATTTGCGATGATTTCTTCCACTAGAGGAGGGAACAGATCAGACTCACTTTTTACNCCTGCAGTGGTGTTNAAGGTGTCAAGATTATTTATGTANGAGATCATGTCCTCATCTGAGTAATTCCTGAATCTAATTTCGGTGGTCTCCAGTCCTTGTCGGTTGATAGCAAGCGTTTTATTTCTNATNGAAACACCCACATGAAAGTAGACGCTTTTNCCCCTGAATGATTTGAAATTATCCAATGCNTTCTCATATGTTCTAGGNTTCCCCAAAANTTGNTCATTAAATGAAGCNACTTGATCNGANCCAATAACATAATGATTCGGAAAGTTGTTTGAGATTTTTTCAGCTTTCCTGTCNGCAAGTCTCATGGCTAGATCGATTGGTTTCTCATTCTGNAGAGGCNTTTCATCAATCTCCGGACTAATGGATTGAAAATCACTGTAGTATTTTCTCAGTATCTCTTGNCTGTAAATAGAGCTTGATGCGAGGATGAGCTTATTCATCTATGATTGCGATATTATCTTATTANTATTGGTAAAATGGANTGGTTAGTATATATCTTGAGCGTTAGAGATGCTTCATCAAAAATTATTTTTCAAAGATCTACTGGATCACAGCAGCAGTAAGTTGGAGCTGTCTGAAACACTTGAGACAAGAATGATGCCACGGTTGTCCAAAATGATTAATCATGATGATAAAGCAGGCCATATTTTGATCAATGCATTGCTTAAGCTCAATGATCAGCTTAATCCCAGCATCTCTGGAGAGATTGAAGCTGATTTGACACTGACATGCCAGCGCTGTCTAGGCCATATAGAATGGTCCGAAAAAATAGAGTACTCGATAAATTTTATAAATGAATCAGAAGCACAAGAGATTCGAGACAACGTCGATTATATTTCCATCAATGATGAAGGAATCACCCTTTTGGATATTCTAGAAGATGAGGTCCTAACTTCAATTCCGATGTCGATAATGCATAAAAACATTGAATTATGTGAGAATATCGATAAGTTAAGCATGTTTTTAGGATCTTCTGATAAAAAACCGGTAAAGAAAAACAAACCGTTCAGTGATTTATCAGAAATTATGGGTAAAGACGACAATTGAATATTGTTGATAGAGGAGAGGAACATGGCAGTCCAGAAGAGTAAAAAAACCAGATCTATAAGGGGTATGAGGAGATCAAAAATCAAGGCCAAGGCGCCTGCGATTTCCAGTGATCCCAATACAGGTGAAGATCACCTGAGACACAACATTAGCCCGCAAGGCTTCTACCGAGGTAAACAAGTTATCTCAATCAAAGAGAAGGTTACGGACCTAGAAGAACAAGAGTAGGGTTTTCATTTGAGCATCAAATATAAACTTGCACTCGATGTCATGAGTGGCGAGAGAGATCCTCTTGCCTCATTGGACGGCGCAATTGAAGCGCTCAAAAATGATGATGCGTTGCAACTTTCTTTAGTGGGAGATGAAAACATCATTTTGAATCATATTCCAAATGAACTTCTATCAAGGATAGATATTGTTCACACGGTTGAAGTCGTATCAATGGATGAATCACCAGTTGACGCATTGCGAAAGAAGAAGAATTCATCTATGCGACTTGCTGTCAATTTAGTCGGTGAAGGAAAAGTAGATGGGTGTGTTAGTTCAGGTAATACTGGGGCTTTAATGGCCAATGCTAAATATGTTCTGAAAACACTTCCTTCAATTGACAGGCCTGCATTCATGAAAGCAATACCGACAAAAGGGGACTTTACCTATATGCTTGATTTGGGAGCAAATTCAACTTGTACTGCCGAGCAACTCTATCAATTTGCATTAATGGGGAATGTTGTTGCCAGAGAGATAAAAGGCATTCCTTCACCAAAAATCGCACTTTTAAATATTGGAGAAGAGGAAATCAAAGGCCATGAGATGATCAAGGAGGCCTCCATATTGCTCGAGCAATCCTCAATCAATTATGTTGGTTATGTTGAAGGGAATGATATCGTTGAAAATAAGGCTGATGTGATTGTCACTGATGGGTTTACGGGAAATATTGCCATTAAAGCTATGGAAGGAACAATAGAGTTGATGACAAGTGTATTAAAAGATTCCATAAAAAATGGTTCATCGGATGACTCTGCTTTCGATGGTTCTAGGTTTGCATTGGATATTTTTAAAAACAGCATTGATCCAAGAAAACACAATGGAGCTCTTCTCGTTGGTTTGAATGGAATCGTGGTCAAGAGTCACGGATCATCAGATTCATATGGACATTACCATGCTATCCTAACTGCTGTGAATGAAGTTAAGAAGCAGATCATCCCAAAGCTCACTGAGATATTTTAAGCACAAAGTCATGAATTCAAAGATCATATCGATTGGAAGTTATACACCAGATAATATAGTCACCAATAAAGATCTTGAAGAAACCGTTGATACCACTGACGAATGGATTGTATCTAGAACTGGAATTAAACACAGACCAATTGCTGACTCTTCGCAAGCCACATCTGATTTAGCCTATGAAGCTGCAAAAGTTGCAATTGAGAGAGCCAATATTGATAGTTCTGAGATCGATTTAATTATTGTCGCTACTTGCACGCCAGACGTTGCAACCCCGAATGTAGGTACTTTGATTCAAAAAAGATTGGGGCTGAGTAATTTTCCTGCTTTCAGCATTGAAGCGGCATGCAGTGGGTTCATTTATGCTCTAAATATTGCAGATAAGTTTATAAAATCAGGTGAATCAAAGTGTGCTTTGGTTGTAGGTGCTGAGACACTCTCAAGGATAACAAATTGGGATGACCGCAATACATGCGTTCTGTTTGCAGACGGTGCTGGCGCAGCTGTAGTAAAGCCATCTAATGATAAAGGGATCATATTTTCAGAGCTGGGTGCAAACGGAGAATATGCTGAACTTCTTCATGTTCCATTTGGAACATCAAGAAAGCCAGAGAACCCAGATGAAGAAGACTATTACCTTCAAATGAGTGGCAATGAAGTATTTAAGGTTGCAGTTAAAACACTAGAAGAGATAGCTGTTGATGCACTCAAAAAATGCAACATTGAAAGCAAGGATGTGGATTGGTTTATNCCGCATCAGGCAAATGTAAGGATCATTCAGGCGGTGGCAAAGAGGATGAATTTACCAAAGGAAAAAGTAATCCTCAGCATGGATATTCATGGAAACACCTCAGCTGCATCAATCCCTCTAGCCTTTGATCGAGCTATTCAGGACGGAAGAATACAAAAGGGCGATACAATTTTAATGCAAAGTTTTGGAGCAGGCTTTACTTGGGGCAGCGTTTTACTCGAACTATAGAAGAGAAAACTACTTCTTAGTATTTTTCTCAGCGAGTTCTTCCCAAACTTCATCGGCTGTTTTTTCTTCCTCGAGNTCAGCCTCTGTTTCAGCCAACTCAGCTTCTGTAGCAGCCAATTCTTGTTCTAAATCAGTGACTTGATCTTTTANCTGAGAGTTACAGCCAANTAGAAATATTGAGANAAAGANCAATGAGAAAAGCTTATATAGGTTGATCATTTATTTATCCTGTATTTATTTGATTNATCCATTATCAAATTAAATGATCCAATAGTAAATCATGTTTCCCTAAAAACTATTCTCCCTTTTGATAAGTCATATGGACTGATGTCTACTAAAACTTTATCCCCTGTGAGTATTCTGATGTAGTTTTTTCTCATTTTTCCAGAGATGTGAGCAGTAATTATATGGCCATTTTCTAGTTCCACGCGAAATACGGTATTCGGCAGGGTTTCTTTGACCACTCCGCTCATTTGTATTGCTTCTTCTTTTGCCATAATCAGATCATTTTTTAGGATTNNTTATTCTACTTGAAATATCTAGCTTTGTTCTAAGAATTTTTCTGCATCCAAAGCTGCCATGCAACCGCTTCCCGCAGATGTGACAGCTTGTCTATAGACTGGATCAGCGACATCTCCTGCNGCAAAGACACCCTCTATACTGGTTTGAGTTGCGAATCGATCATTGGATTTATCTAAGACGATGTAATTGGAGTCATCTAAAATTAAATTGTTTCCAAAGAAAGATGTATTCGGATCGTGACCGATTGCGATAAAGACGCCCTGAACATCTAGGTTGGTTTTGGTTGATTCTTGATTCACATCCGAGCTAATGATGCCGGTAACTCCTGATTCATCTCCAATCACTTCATCCAATACGTGATTCCATAAGATATCTATGTTTCCACCATCGCCTGTTTTTTCGAAAAGCTTCTCTTGTAACATTTTNTCCGCTCTCANTTCGTCTCTTCGATGAATCAATGTTACTTTTCTCGCAATATTCGATAGGTAGATTGCCTCTTCAACNGCAACATTGCCTCCNCCAACGACTACCACGTCTTGATCCTTATAGAAGAATCCATCGCAAGTTGCACAGGCTGAAACACCCTTGCCTTTATATTCTTCTTCAGANTTCAAGCCTAGGTATCTAGCCGTTGAGCCTGTTGCGATAATTAATGCATCAGCAGTATATGTAGCATTTCCTCCATTTAGAACAAAAGGCCTTGACCCCAGTTCTGCAGTTTCAATGTGGTCATATATGATTTCAGTATCAAATTTCTTTACGTGTTCCAACATCCTATCCATCAGAGCAGGNCCGATCAAACCNTCGGCATCACCTGGCCANTTCTCAACATCTGTTGTTGTCATGAGTTGACCGCCGGGTTCAGATCCAGTGATGATGACTGGATTAAGATTTGCTCGAGCAGCATAAACCGCTGCGGAATAGCCTGCTGGACCAGAGCCGAGAATGATTAATTTATGATGTATTGATTCTGTCATATCAAAAGTCTGTTGTTAGATTTTCTATAAAGAATCATAATAATGCAATCATGAAAAAATTATTCTTAAATAATTACCGATTCATCAATTAAATAAAGAGAGGCATGCCATAAAGAAAAAGAATCTCAAATCTCTAGTGACTTCATTTTCTATGCTGAGAGAATCGGTGTTTATTGTTCTACTNGGCTTAGGTTTAATNAGTTTTATTTCTCTTGTCAGTTATGACATCACTGACCCTGGNTTCAGCACAACAGGCACCAGTGTGGAGTTAAACAATTATATCGGTTTATTTGGTNCATATTTTTCTAGTTTCTTATTCTCATTTTTCGGCTTAGCAAGTTATTTTTTACNGTTACTCTTTCTTTCTGCTGGCATCAATCTGATAAGCAGTGATCGGAAGAAGATCAATAGATCCGTAATTGTCATCAGAGTTCTATCATTTTTTATTCTACTTCTCTCGTCCTCCACGCTTTTTTCAATTCATATCGGAATAAATGGATTCCCTGAAGGATCGGGAGGAGTCCTGGGTTTATTGGTGTCTGCATGGTTTATTGAGAGTTTAGGCTTGACTGGAAGCACAGTAATTCTAGTGGCGATGATACTTTCTTTCATGCCACTGATGATTGGATTTTCTTGGCTGAAGGTTGGAGACTTTATTGGAATACATCTTCTTTATTTGATGGACAAGATAGCTGAAATTCTTTCCAAGCTTCTATCTGCGATCCAAGGGCGATTAAAGGAGAATGCGAAAAAGAAAGAACAGGTGCCTCAGAAAGACCCAATAGAGTCGATAAAAAAACCATTGAAAGAAAAAGTGGTTCAGAAAATCAAGCAAAGTGCAAAAAAGAAAGAAACCAATATTAAGATTGAGAAATCTGCACCTCCCATTGAAGAAAGCAAAAGAGCCAGTGAGCAAAGACAGGTTAAGATGTTTGATTCATCCACAGACTCTATCATCCCGGATCTCAATCTACTAAATGAAGCTCCAGCTCAGCAACAAGGCGCTTCAAAAGAATCCATCGAGGCACTCTCAAGCCTGCTTGAGTTAAAACTTAAAGACTTCGGTATTATTGCAACAGTGGAGGAGGTGCTTAAAGGACCCATTGTTACACGATTTGAAATCAATCCTGCTGCAGGAGTGAAGGTCAGTCAAATCAGTAACCTATCGAAGGACTTAGCCAGATCGTTATCCGTTTCTAGCGTGAGGGTTGTTGAAGTCATTGAGGGCAAATCTTTCATTGGCATTGAAATCCCTAATGAAACGAGAGACCTGGTTACACTGGGAGAAATATTGAGATCAAGAACCTTTGAAGACNNCTCATCCTCATTNACCATTGCTCTTGGCAAGGACATTGCAGGTAATCCNATTGTTGCAGANCTGCAAAAAATGCCTCATCTATTGATTGCTGGAACAACNGGATCTGGTAAATCTGTTGGCATCAATGCAATCATAATTAGCTTGTTATACAAATCAACACCTAGAAATGTCCGCATGATATTGATTGATCCAAAGATGCTAGAGTTGTCTGTATATGAAGGGATACCGCATCTTCTATGTCCAGTTGTGACNGACATGAAGCAAGCTGCCAATGCTCTTCGATGGTGTGTTGTCGAAATGGAGAGACGCTATAAATTNATGTCAAAGCTCAAAGTCAGAANCCTGAAGGGTTTNAATCAAAAAATTGAAGATGCCATAGCATCNGGTAAACCNATAAAAGACCCATTGTTTGATCCAAAAAAAGAAGTCCAAACCACNGAGAACATAGAAGCACCAGATTTAGAGCCGCTACCAAATATAGTCGTNGTGGTTGATGAATTGTCTGACCTGATGATCCAAGTGGGTAAAAAAGTAGAGCAACTCATCTCAAGATTGGCAGCTAAGGCTAGGGCATCAGGCATTCATATGATAATTGCAACCCAAAGACCCTCGGTTGATGTTATCACCGGATTAATTAAGGCAAATATACCTTCAAGAATTGCATTTCAGGTTTCTGCAAAAGTTGACTCTCGAACAATTCTGGATCAGATGGGAGCAGAGAATCTTCTGGGCAATGGGGACATGCTTTATATTCCGCCAGGCTCATCCACACCTGGAAGGGTACATGGAGCATTTGTTTCTGATGAGGAAGTAAATGCTGTGTCGGATGACCTGCAGTCAAAATCTCAACCAATATTCAATGATGAAGTCACATCCGGTCAATTGGAAACACCGATCCCTGGAGATGCCCCAAGTTCTGGTGGAGAAGGAGATTCTGAAAGCGATCCATTGTTTGATGAAGCTGTTGCCTTGGTCACAGAGTCAAGAAATGCATCCATTTCATCTGTGCAGAGAAAGCTTAGAATTGGCTACAATAGAGCAGCTAGAATTGTAGAAAAAATGGAAGAAATAGGCATTGTGGGAGAATTGGAATCGAATGGAAGAAGGGAAGTTCTGGCACCTCCACCTCCTGAGGATTAATCAATCGAGTACTGACATCATTTTTCTTAAGCTTTTAACCGTCAGTTTATTTTTCGCAGAAGTATCTTTTGCTTTGGATGATTCAGAAGCATTGAACTTTAATACCATGAGGGCCTCATTTGTCCAGACCATTCAAAACAATGATGATGGTTTAGGCTCTAAATCAAAAGGGTACTTAGTTGTCAAAAGACCAGAATTAATGCTTTGGCACATTAATGAACCATCCGAAAGGATTTTAATTTTTGATCGTGGATCAATATTGATATTTGATCCAGATCTCAATCAAGTCATTAAAACAGATATTAAAAAGTATCAAGAGTCCAATTGGATAAAAATTCTATTGGGCCAGAGTGAATTAAATGATTTTTATAAACAATATAGAGAAGATTCCAGTTCCCATACATTGATTAGATATGAGCCTTTATCGAATAATTCTCTGATGAATAAAATCCTTCTTACAATAAAGGAAGATGTAATTCACTCCATTGAGATTAAACAATCAGAAATGGAAACAATTCACATTGATTTTGATGAGATTGATATGAATATAGAGATAAAAGACAGTTTCTTTTATGAGAGCATTCCGAATGATGCCGAAGTCATAGAATGATTAGTATACTTCAACGCATTCAGTCTCTTTCTCTGAATTTGAAAATTATTCTTTCAGTTATACTCATTGCCGTTGTCACATTCCTTCACATCATGACAACGCCATCATTATCTATTGAAACAACCTTATCGATTGACAAAATTGCTCACATGATAGTTTTTTATTTTGTTGGATTATGGTTTTTTATTATTGCTAAAAATGTCCAGACTATTTTTTTATTTATTCTACTTTGCGGATATGCCCTGAGTATGGAATTCATGCAAATGAATATCTCATACAGAAGTTTTGAATGGCTTGATTGGGTNGCAGATGTATTTGGAATTTTGTTAAGTGTTTTTCATCTTTCTAAAAAGTTATAATGTCTTAATAAAATAATTCTAAAACATGTTAGATCCGAAAATAATTAGAAAAGAAACCGATAAAGTCAGAGATGCTCTGCATAAAAGAGCATCTGATTTTGATCTAGATGGATATCTGGAAAGGGATCAGAAAACAAGAGATCTNATATTAATTGTTGAAGACCTAAGGTCCTCTAAGAATGCGATTAATAAGAGNATTGGTAAGCCAGAATTGTCCGATGAAGAAAAGTCTGATCTTCTTTCTAAGGTAGGCCAAATAAATAAAAAGTTAAAGGACTCTGAGCANTNACTTAATGATCTTTCTAGGCAGACCAGAGATTTAAGCCTTGAGATTCCTAATATTCTTAACGACTCTGTACCACAGGGGAGTAGTGAGGATCAAAATCTGGAAATTAGATCATGGGGTGAGATACCAACATTTGAATTTGAACCCAAAGATCATTCCGAGCTTGGNGAAAAAACAGGAGGGATTGATTTTGAATCTGCAGCAAAAATATCCGGCTCGAGGTTCGTAGTTATGAAAGACGGNTATGCAAAGTTACACAGGGCGTTGAAGCAGTTTATGCTTGATTTCCAAACAGAAGAAAATGGATACACAGAAATGTATGTNCCAAATATTGTAAGGTCAGATTGTCTTGAAGGGACTGGACAATTGCCAAAGTTTGCGGATGATCAGTATAAGATTGAAAACGAAGAAGCTCTTTATTTGATTCCAACTGCTGAGGTTCCANTAACAAACTTAATCAGAGAAAGCATTATTGATGAGGACGAATTGCCGATCAAAATGACTGCGCATACACCGTGCTTCAGGCAGGAGGCAGGTTCTTATGGNAAAGACACCAAAGGCATGATCAGGCAACATCAATTTGAGAAGGTGGAACTTGTTCATATTGTTAAACCGGATCAATCATACGATGCTCTTGAGNAACTGACTGAAAATGCAGAATCNATTCTCAAACAATTGAATCTNCCATATAGGGTTATGCTTCTGTGCTCAGGAGATACTGGTTTTTCAGCGGCAAAAACTTATGATCTTGANGTGTGGCTCCCTTCTCAAGGCACATACAGAGANATATCATCTTGCAGCAATTGCGAGTCATTTCAAGCNCGAAGAATGAAAGCTCGNTTCAAAAANACCGATACNAATCAGACAGAGTTTCCTCACACNCTCAATGGCTCAGGATTAGCGATTGGAAGAGCGCTCATTGCTGTTATAGAGAATTATCAAAATGAGGATGGATCAGTGACNGTTCCAGAGGTCTTAAGACCCTACCTTCAAAACCGAGAAACGGTTTAATCTTTCTTACTCATCTCTATCAGGCGACTCGTCGTTCTAGTAAATTCAGATTGAAGCTTGTTTCCTTGATAGAGATCCAGATAGTCTCCGAGTGCCGTCATGAAAAGCTTAATATTCTGATCGTATAATTCATCGATTAATGCTATGAACCTTCGAGCCTCATTTTCAGATGTTGATGTAAATATAGGCACTGCAGTGATCACAACGGTCTCAAATTGATCAGAAATATCAATATAGTCTTTGACGCTTCTTTGTTGACCACATATTGCATCGAATTCAAACCAAACCAGTTGATTGGTTTTGACTATGCATTCTATCTCTCGGTTCCTTATGGTTATGACCGAGTCTTTCATTTCTAACTCGTTATCATAAAATCCTAGATATTTAGCCAATCTAACCATGCTTTTATCGTCGTGAATTGAGATACGCTCAATGTCATTGTTTGTAGAAGAGCGCCTGAAGTCTTTCCCATCTCCAATATGAATAACTTGAAGGTTTTCATTGATTTTATTTATGGCTGGAATAAATAAATCTCTTTGTAGGCCATTTTTATATAATTCATCAGGCATGCAATTAGAAGTCATCACCAGCTTTATATCATGATCTAAAAGCGATTCAATCAGCCTCGCCATAATTGTGGCATCAGCGATATCTTCAACATAAAATTCATCGATGCATAAAACTCTGTACTTTTTAGACATCGACTCAGCAACTTTATTGATTGGATCTTGATGATCTTTAAAACGCTTAATGCCACCGTGAATTTCCTCCATTAAACGATGAAAATGTCTTCTGTCTTTCTCAATAATCGATAGTGTTTCATAAAACAGATCCATTAAGAATGTTTTCCCTCTTCCGACATTGCCCCATAAGTAGATTCCCTTTGAACTGGACTGACTGTCTTTTAAGAATGAGATAACTTTACCTACTATCTTCCTTTCATTGATGANCGCTTGTTGGAAATCGTCGAGAGTATCGACAATATCTCTCTGATACTGATCGGGCTCAATATTTTTTTGGGATGAGAACTTATCTCGAATACTCATATCTTGGATGTTTAAGATTTGGGCTATTTTTTCTTTTTGTTTTCCTCAGACCAGTCCCTGATATGGAGATCTCTTTGAGGAAACGGAATAACAATGTTTTCCGAAGCAAATCGTTGATTAATACTAAAATTTAGATCGCTCAATACATCATAGCGTCTCTTAATATCAGTAATTCTTACCCTTAATTCAAAATCGAGAGAGCTGTCACCAAATCCCATAAACAAGGCTTTAGGTGGAGATGCTCTTCCATCGCTTATGACCTGTTCGTGTTGATTTGCGGAATCTTCCAAGATAGCAGCAACTTTTTCAATATCACTGCCGTATGCCACGCCAATTTTTACAATAAGCCTTCCATAAGGATTATGAAGAACCCAGTTTGTAACCCTGCCAGAAATAAGCTCTGAATTAGGGATCAACATGTCTTGATTATCCAGTGTTTCAATCTCTGTGGCACGAATACTGATTTTTCTGACAAATCCTTCAACGTCACCAACGCTGACAAAGTCTCCCGCTTTAATGGGTCTTTCGAAGAGGAGAATGATTCCGGAAACAAAATTATTGGCAATAGCCTGTAGACCGAAACCAATACCGACAGAAAGTGCACCGGCAACCACAGCAATACCCGTAATATTTACACCACTGATGGATAGACCTACCAATGCCGAGATCGAAAAACCAGTGTAACCAACAACAGTGACAAGCGCATCCCTTGCACCTCTATCCGGAGTAATTTGTCTCAACCATCTTTTATCAATCCATCTTTTAACCCAACCGGTAAGTCCTGCAAGTATTGTGAATGCAATAATTCCTGCCAAGATATTTGTTGGAATAACCCGGATGTCACCCATTGGAATACCGTCTGTTGCATAGGATGATAGGGTTTCAACAAGTGTCCCTGTTGGATCCCAAACTCTTATCAGGATTGAGAGATAAATAATCCAAAATGACGCATCAAAAAAGAGTTGGTAAATAGCCAATTTAGATTTTCCTGCATCTCGTGTAAGATCCATTGCAGATCTAATCCTGATTCCAACGAGATTGGTTGACCCATTGATCCATTTAACGGTATTTTCGGTTAATGCCAAAAGAGACCAAAGAAAATATGTTGAAAAAAGAGTGAGAATAAATCCATTTAAGACGAAGCTTGAAAGATTATGAAAACCTGAGAGCTCTGAAATGAAGCTCAGAGCCAATGCAGAATACCCCATGAATCTTATGACTCCATATTGCCCATCTTCCATAAACAGACTAGTCGATTTATTAAGGACCGGTATTAATGCAAAGATCATTAATGAAACAAGTGTAATCCTCATTAGCGATTGATCGCTTGCCAGTTCACTTCCAAGCCATTCTGGGCCAAATACAATATAAGTGATGATTAAAATGAGTGAGAGAAAGTTCAATCGCTGTTTTAAGTTTCTTGCTGCATCTGAAACAGATTTCTCATCTGTGTCTGCTGGAGAAAAAGGCCCGGTAATCCAATTAATTAATAGATAGAGTATTGAAGCAAGAAATGGGCTTAGTCCTAAGCGAATGATCCATGAATCCGATGGCGAGATTGACAGTGAAAGCGCGATGGCCGCTGATATTCCAAGTGAACCAAACAGGATCGGCGATTGAACCCTGCCAAATGGTTTAAACAGAGCCCTTAATTTTAAGATGATGGATCGGTCAATGGACTTAAATGGATCTGAATATTGGATTCGTTTAATTTGATCACCAAAGAAATAACCAAAACTGAAGCCCAGTATTAAAAACAATATCAGGAGAAAGAGGGTTTCATTTGTAATTCTTTGAATGACAGTGTCATTAAAGAAAAGGTCTGGAAGTTGTTTTAGTTGTGCAGGCAATGTTGCAATGGCATCAAAAATATCTTCATTCTTTTCGCTAAGCAATTCGGTCGTGAGTTCATTGAGTAACTGATTTGACAGATCAATGATTCTTGAAGAGCGAACAACAGTCAAAGAGCAGTTTTTTAGTTTTGCATCTTCTGCGGAGAGTTGACCTCTTGACTCTGAGAGTCGTTCATAAATCTGTATATCGACATCTGGACTAATCTGTTCGAGTGCCTCAACCTCAAGCTTGAGTGTTTCAACCTGCGGTTCAATCTGATTCACGCAACTCAGTGCATCCGTTCTGATATTTATTGCTTTTTCTCGCGTATCCTTCAGCATACGCTCATTGATATCCGATTGATTAAGTGATTCTTGAAGAACCGATAGCTCAGAAATGGCTTTATTTGCATCAATTTGAGCATTGACGATTGATGACATTGACATCAAAATCAATAAACTTCCTAATGCAAATTTGAATTTCATTTTTTTAGAGATAAATTATGATTGAACTAGTTTCCCTGATCATGTAAAAATTCTATCATGCAATAGAAGGTCATATTTAGATTTATGAAAAGAACAAATGCCATCCTCGGCGGAGGAGCTTTAAAAAATCCTGAAACAGGACCAATTGATGATTACTGGAATCAAGCGATTGCGTCAAAACCTGAATTAGCTGTCGATCATCAAATTCGATCCATTGGTATAGATGAAGAAACAACGGTATTGATAATTGATTTTATTAAGGAAGGTGAAAAAGTCGGTACTTTTTCACTGCCATGGTTAATGGAAAGCGAAAACATTCCTGCCAGCCATACAGGACAACCCATCATCCTTTTATCCTATGATGGAAAGCCTGAAATAGTNGTCCAAATTACGGATATTGAGGAGACAACATTTGGTGAGATCGATTACGAAGTCACAAAAATAGATGGACCACCGGTTAGGGACCCTGAAGTATGGATACCGCTTCATCGGGAGTATTGGAACAATATTTTAAAACCATATGGTCGTTCCTGCACAGATGACATGCCAGTTATTGTTGAGCGTTTTAAATTGGTGTATTCGGAATAAAATATGAACCATTTCTTTGAAGGCTTTGTTATAATTTTATGAACCTAATCAGGAACGAATTTATGAAAACCAATCAGGTAATTAAACCACTTATATTTGTTTTAGCATGCGTTATTGCTGCCAGATTTATATTGCCGGCTAACTGGACGCCTATATTGGCTTTAGCGGTGTTTATGCCATATGTCACAAGCAATAAGTCTATCCAAGTTTTAATGCCAATTGGTATTCTCCTGCTTACAGATATTTTCCTNGGCTTTTACGGTCAAACCATGTTTTTTGTTTACAGCACTTTGATACTCATTGCTTTGATCTCTAGATATCAGTCTACTGGCTCATTATTGTCACTAATGAAGTACAGCGTTGGCAGCGTTCTTATTTGGCACGTTGTGGTTAATTTTGGTGTTTATCTGAATGGCCATGACGGCAGTTCACTCGCACAAACTTATCTTTTGGCAATTCCATTTGATTTAAGGCTCTTGGCCAGTACTGCATTCTTCTCATTAATCTTTTATAGCGCTTGGGCAACAAAAGAGTATTTTAGAAGTTCTATTGAAAAAGCTTAGATTCTCTGACCTAGAAGTCTTCCATATGTCAGTGCCGGAGTGACTCCCATTCCATTGACATACGCATTCCCTGAAGTTGCTCCAAACCCAATTACTTCACCGATAGCATAGAGGTTCTTGATGGGTTCCCCGGTTGGACGGGTGACTTCAAAGTTCTCATTCACACCTAATCCGGCAAATGAGCATAAGCTCCAACCACTCATTCTCACCGAATAAAAAGGTCCTTCCTCAATGGCTAGAGGACGATGCAATCTTCCCATTGAGTCCGCTTCTTTATTTTTCAGACTTGCATTGAAGTCATTGACTGATTTTTCAAGATTAACCGGATGAAGTCCTGACTTAATAGCCAATTCTCTGATACTGGATGCGCTTTTGAACATGGTGTGACTGCCTGCCTCATTCATGATTCTCTCATTGGTCCAGTCATAGATCATAGGAGGCATTTCATTCAACATTCTTTGATCGAGTATCGCCCAATGACGATGAGCAGACTGCTTTCCAATCTGATGTTCGATGTGATCAATGCTTTTATGATCTTCCTGAACAAATCTTTTTCCTTCAGCATTGACAAGAATTTCCCAAGGTTTTCGCTCTATTGCATTTATAACAACGCCGTAAGGAGTCGATGGTACTTTATCATCAGATAAAACCATTCCATAGAGTGGGGAGTATTTTTCTCCGCCTCTCAAATATCCACCGACCGATTGACCCAAGATCAGTCCAGCACCTTGGCTTTGAGGATATGCCATTTGGCAATAGAGTGGAACGCCATGGAGCTCTTCATACATTCTTGGATTCGATGCACATCCGCCCGATGCAAGAATGACGCTTTGACCTTTGTATTCCAACGTTTGCCCTTCATTGTTTTGCGTGACAACACCCTTGATGTCACCGTTTGGTGACTGGATAAGATCAACCGCACTTGTTTCTAGAAGGATGGTTATGGAGCCTTTGTTTACTTCTTTATCAAATAAAGGCTTCATCGTATTTAGAATTGCTAAACCGCCACCCCANGGGGATGTAGCGCCTTTTGGACCTTGTTGATACCTTGCTACAGAAAAGGCATCATGCGCCATCTTCGTCACTGGGTGATTCTCGAAGATTGTATAACCATTTGCTGCCAACCAATTAATGGTCGGTCCAGCATGGTCAGCAAGTATTCTAGTGAGTTTTGGATCCGATGTATTGTGATTCAATCTCATGATATCGTCGTAATGTTGATCGGGGGAATCTTTGATTCCCTTTCTCTCTTGAAAGACCGTNCCNGCTCCTGATATTTGACCCGTGGATACGAAAAGCGTGCCTCCAATAACAGAGGCTTTTTCAATCACCAAGACTTTCAGACCTCTCTCGGCTGCGGATATTGCAGCAGGTATTCCTGCTGTTCCTGCACCGATAACAATCGCATCCCATTGTTCTTTTGCAAGCGCTGCTTGATATGGATAGGGAAGGGCCGCTGCAGTCATTAGACTCGTGCCGTATTTCAGGAAGTCACGTTTTGTTAATCGTAGATTGCTCATTGGTTTAAATGCGTTGTCGAATTCATCAACTATATTAGCAGTATCTCCTTTTTAATTGTAATCAACAAATATTGGCGATGACCATGCTCGGTGACCTCCTGGTCCTAAGCACTCTTCTTCATAGTCTTCTCTGTAATCGGCGTAACAGGGGTTAATTGATATCGGGTGACCATCGGCATCAACTTGTGTCCGCATATTGCTCCCATTCACCAAGAGACTGTCCTCTTCAATGATTCTGACATAGTAAACCGCATCTCTTTGATCGTTCTCAAATTTATCATCTGTGAATTCAACTTCACATTGGACTTGATTTGGATTGCACTGAAATGTTTTCCAATCATCAAAGATCAATGTTGATGGATCTTCGTTTTTATTGTTTTGAGGTGTGATCTTAATGACTTCTATTCTTTCCAAGCGATAACGCTCATCCGATGGATGATAACATTCACCATTCGCTATTTTTTGCAGCTTCTTTTCTGTGAGTGCGTCATGGACATAATCTGGACATCCTGGCAGTTGTTTAAAAGAGCCCATGGCTTTCACACGAAAGGTTGGATTCGAGGTTGATTCAATAAAGCTTCCCATAGGGTTTAGTGAGTCTCCATCTATTAAATCAAAATGAAGGAGTATTCTATGCCCTGTTGTTGCATAGACCTCTTTGCGTTTCATGGCCTGCCAAATTGATTCACGGTCTCTGCCACTAGAGTGAACAGCCATTAAACCACCCAAAGACCAGAAACTTGCTTGTCTTTCGACATCAATTGCCGAAACACCGGTCAGTTCATTCAGTTCTTCAAGTGTTCTTAGTCCGGATTCTGTTTTTTCAGCAGTCACATCGTTTAAAAGTTTTCTCCACCTTGCGCTCACTGCTCCTCTTGCCTCAGTCCCACCAACGCGGAGCAATTGTTTGAAACCGTGTCCGGCCCTTGCGGTATGAGTATCGCTGGAGGCAATGAAGCCCCATTTGAAACGTTCTTTTTCGTCCTCATAATCCTCCTTTCTTAATGCCAGGCCATACTGAGCAGATTTTTTGGGTCGATAATTGAATGCAGGAAGATAGGCACCTCTGGCTTGTCCCGCATCTAGCCAATCATCATCGTTGACACCAAATAGAGCTCTCGCTCCTGAAGCACCAGGAAATTCATTGACGCGTTTTTTTGTTTGTTCAGCCAAATCTTCACAGAACTTTTCAGATTTACCTTCTTGTAAGCATCTATTTTTATTTATGACAGCAGCTTGATAACAAGTAGGCAGATAATTTTCAGTCGGTTCTGGGCAAATCATTTCACCGTTTGAATCGAAATCAACNTCTTTNAAATCCAAGTACTCTTCTGAGTTTCCATGACCTGAATATATTTCAATCATGCTTGAATAATCGGGCCTGATATTGTCTTGATCCATCATGTATTCGTCCCAGGATGCTGCCTGAGGAGTATAAAATCCCCAAGTCGTTCCGTGTGGAATGACCTCTGTTTCAAATCCCCAGTCATCTAGCTTTCCGTATAGCTCAGCTGGGGTTGCTGCAGTTTCCCAGCAATCCTTTGGTAAATAATTTGATGGCAATCCTTCCTGGCAAGTATCCGTTTCGAGAATAGCATCGAGGAAGTTTGCGAATGAAAAATAATATTCACTGTTCACAGGATCAAAAAGAAATAAATTACGATTCACATCGGCCAACTGAATCCTTAAAATCAGAGCAATTGTTCCTCCTGCAGCTATTGGTCGATCTGGAATCATGCCTTCCTTATAGTCTTTAAAGAAGACATTATGATGTCCATAGTGTGTCTCTGGAGTGCTCCCAGCTTGGGTCCATTCCCAACCAATAAATGCCACTAAGTCTGGGTTTTCTTCACCAGAAATGGCATTGCATTGACGAATGCTTTCAACTTGGTCGTTCCATGTCCTAGGAGTGTATGATTCTGCATGATCAGTCAATACATAAAAATCAATCTGTGAAATAAATCGAGCATAATCACATGCAAATGCTGGAGGGAATGCCCCTCTTGAGCCATGCATAAGAGGGAGCGATATATAGAATGCATCCATGGAGTAGGTGGTGTGAACNTGTGTGTCACCCCAGAGTATTTGTTTTGAATCGCNATCTACTAATTCGATTGGCCTTTTGATANTTGTTGGATCNTGATTTGTAAAAGGATTNGTGTCGTAATAGTCAGTTGTAAATTTTTTATAGCTNTGAGGTGAAGTNGAAAGTATAAAAGCCGATGCACCGATCAATGTTAATACCAATANGATCAAAATATATTTACTAANTTTCCNCATNACTGNTCCTCCCNANNAATTTACCCTAATAAACGTGTTAAAAACCAATATAGACCAATTGAACACAAGATAGAAGAGACCAGATGAGTTATCTTTTGAATATCTTTAGCGAGAATTTTTGTCACTAAATACGTTGTTAAAAACCACATGGATAACAGAACCAATATCTGNCCGATCTCAACGCCCAAATTGAACCCCAAAAGTGAGAATAGAAAATTTGTTCTATCTAGGTTTATTTCATTGAGAACATTTGCAAAACCAAATCCATGTATGGTTCCGAAAATGATTGCCAGCATTGGTCTCAACTTCTCAGACTCCTCACTGTCTTCATTCAATCGCAGTATTGCCAGTGTTAGGATGCCAAGCCCAATTATGAAACCAGTTTTGAAATCTGCAACACCGAGTAAACTCAAAGCCGAAAAAGTCATTACCATGATCAATATCCCTAATTGTATTTTTCTCATTTCACGTTTGGGTATGTTCAATGCCTCAATGCTCGCTAGGACAATGGTCCATCCAATCAATGATTCAATGATATTGATTTCGGGAATGATAATATTTGATGCAGCAAGTGCTAGGGTTACACTGTGACCTATGGTAAATCCGGTTGCAGCGAAGAATAGGCTTCTGAGCGATTTGCATAAAATAAACAAAGCCAGTAAAAAAAGTAAATGGTCGATGCCCTCTAGGATGTGAGTGAAACCAAGACCAAGATATTGCTTAAAAGAATCAGAAGGTCCTTGCTCCAATACTTCTTCCGCTTTTGTTAGAAATGTTATTTGATGGTTGTTTTCATTCAGAACTAAGGTTCTTTTTTGTCCTGATTCATAATTAATTTTTACGTAGTGAACATGACTAGGAATTTGATTAAAAAATATATTCACATCAAAAATATATTCTTCAGCTTTATCAATCTTAAACTTAAGGGACAGGCCNGTTGTTCCAGGTTCGGTATTTAGGATATTGATTACAGGCTTTGAAATCATATTATCCGAGTNAATATGTTCCATGAGATGGCCTTTNAGACTGTCAGTCAGGCTTGGNTAATTANCTNGGTATTCNATCANTTTTGTAACTTCTCGAGACGCGACAGTGAANTTNNCTATGACCTNTTCTTCTTGAATNNCCCATGAGGAGTAGGAGACACTTTTTGTGTGTGCCAATGTTTCGTTTTGAAAGGATATCAATAAGAGTATCGATANCAGAAGCGAACCGAGAGTTTTCATCATTCTGAAAAACTGCTATTAATATTGATATCGGATTGTCTCTTTAGATCGCTCANTAAATCATTAAGAATGGTTTCGCGTTGTCGCCTTTTGTATTCTTGTAAAACAATTTCATTTATCTCTTTGAAATCAGGAATAACTCGACCCTTTTTGTCTATCAAAGTCACAATTGAGTAGCCATAGATTGTCTCCAATGGTTCGCTTGTTTCGCCTAATTTNAGNGATAAGACAACGTCTCTTAGGAGAGGTCCAATCAATGTTCCCAATCGATACTTAGAGATAAAATCTGATGATATNTCAAGTTTTTTTATGCTTCCTATNTCATTCATCAGCAATGGAATATCATAGCTATCCTGCCAAATAATTTTTCCAGCATTGATGTCAGACCCATTCTGGGAAGATAAAATGACAATCCGAAATTGCTCATCGATTGTAAACAACGGCAGATTATCTTGATAAAAGTCTCTNAGAGTCTTTTCATTGGGTATCACTGATATCGATTGCTCAGCAATGGAGTCTACGACTGATCTAACAATGCTCTTTCTCAGAAGATCATCGGCCTCAAGGAATCCATTTTGATAGGCGTATTGGACCAGTAGCTCTTCTTCTATGATTCGCTCTAGGGCCATCTTGCGATCAATGTCTGTCAGATCATCTCTTTTATCATTTTTGATTAACTGAATGACAGTTTGATACCTNTCACTCGGAATAATTTTGTCATTTACNACTGCTGCAACATTATCCGGAAGCGAAGAATAATTTTTATTGCTATCCATGATTGAATAGATGGCAAGAAGTGTGCCTATAATAGATGCCAATAAAAGTAACTTAGATTGATTACTCATCAGACTATAATCCAGTTCTTAGGAGGTAATGACAAGATGAAAGTTTTAGATTTATTCGAAAAATTAAATGGTTTACCATTCGGAAGTAGAATTTTTACGTTCATGGTTTGCATGAATGCACCATATTTTTTCTCCATAAAATCCCATGTGACTTTACTTGANAAAAATAGATGTGAAGTTCAGCTTAAGAAGAGAAGGGCGGTAACAAATCACATTAAAACCGTACATGCGATTGCTATGTGCAANATGGCCGAATTATCAGGTGGGTTAATGATCGAAGCTTCTTTGCCCAGAGATAAGCAATGGATTCCCTCAGGAATGACAGTTGAGTACTTAAAGAAAGCAGAAACCAACCTTTTGGCTGTCTCCGACGGGTCTGAGATCGATTGGAACCAAACAGGAACGATCGTTGTACCAGTTGAAGTAAAAGATACAAATGACCAAATTGTTTTTACTGCAAANATCAATATGTATGTAAAAAATAGGTGATAGCCTTTTACCGTGTCCAGCNTTAAAGAAATGTTTCCATATATAGCGCCTTCACTGACGGTGAGCAATGATATGTGTGATCAAAATGGACATATGAATGTGGCTTATTATCTACAAGCTTTTGATGTGAACTCAAGGGATTTATTTGAAGAGATTGGCTTTGATGGAGATTATTTTCAATCGGGATATTCATGTTTTGCAATCGAAGACAGTCTTAGATATCTAAGGGAGTTTTTAGAAGGAGACGAGATAAGATCCATGTTTAGGATTCATGATTTCAATGAGAAATTGATTCATATAGTGGGTGTTTTACTTGATAGCCAAGATAGATTATCAGCTATTTCTGAGACTCTTGTGGTTCATATTGACATGGATTCAAGAAAGGCATCGNCGATGCCTGATCAGCTTTTGAAAAAAGTAAAAGATGTCCATCGGAATCANAATGCTTGNNCAATTGATGATTTTGATATCANATTAAAAATAAAAAAGAAATGAGGATACAAATGAAAAAAGCCTATCAGGTAACAATAGCTTTATATTTAACCATGACNTCGAGTCTTTATGGCTTAGAGCTNATAGATGAATCAGCANTTGAAAGCCTGAGATCAATGCCATATGAAGAATACGATTCGGGATATGGATTTTGGGATTCTGCAGATCTTGAGCTTTTTGTGAGCAAGGATGAGAATTTCAGTATTGGTATATGGAAATCAAAAGCTGGTTCTGAAGAGATCAATACACCTTATCCATATAACGTTTTCTTCCTGATTAAATCCGGTGAGATCAGGACTAAAACTACTAATGGCGAGACCAATCAATTTGTTTCTGGAGAAGGTTTCTTAATACCAAAAGGTTGGATTGGTTCATTTGANATTTCAAAAGATGTAGAGGCCATTTATTTCTATGATGGACTTGTAAAAACCACTANTGATCCTGATAGAGATATCTATGAAGATGCNAGAATGCACTATAACTATCAAACAATTCTTTCATCCATGTCCAAGAAAGAATTCAATAAACAAGATGGTCTTAAAACAAAGGAACAGCAGACTTTTAATAATTTAGATGAGTCCTTCTCAATGGGACTTTGGGAGTCCTCAAAAGCAAACATCCCNTCAGACTGGTCCTATGACGAATTCATGTTTGTAATTGAAGGTCAGATAATTATGACTGATGAAAATGGTAATTCTCATGAAATAAACCCAGGAGAAGGAATGATTGTTCCAACAGGATCCAAGGGAAGATTCATAGTGCCTGAAAGAGTAGTAAAGATTTGGGCTATTTATGATCCAAGTTAAATTTTAGACGGGCTCGCCCATTTCTCTTGCACGATCAAGCTTNGTTGGCTCCTCCTTAGGAAGATAATAGCAGGCACCAATCAAAGCAAATATAGTGATTAAGAGTGCTGACTGACCCCAAGCCAATGCATATTTAAGCGATACTGCATCAGAGTACCCAAGTGAGAAGAAGTAATCACTAATGTACCCAATAGAATATGGACCGAGTGCGAGGCCCAACATACTGACCATTAAAATATAAAATGCACCTGCAACGCCTCTCATTCTTGGAAGCACTAAATCAGAGACCGTCGTCGGGGCAATCCCGACCCACATTGGTGTCGCAATTTGNAACAGAGAGTAGTAAACATANGACATGACTAAACTCTCCGTGAACAACATGCCCAATGCCATAGGTGCAGCAAGAATAATCAANCCAAAGCCAACATAGAGGCGTCCATTGATGTGTTTCGCTCTCAAACGATCGCCAATGTATCCGCCTAATATTACACCCAAGCTTCCAAATACAGCAGTAATGAGTCCAAGAATTGTTGCCACCTCACCTTCAGAGATTCCAAAGTTTCTCATATAGAAAGCCGGACCAAAGGCTGCGATTGAATAAGTCACGAATGAAATAAAGGGAAATCCAATGACAGTGAATAACAGAGATTTCGTTTTAAATAATAAGCTAAATGTCACAGGGTCTCTAAATCTAAGTCCCTGAATCCAACAACTTAAAAGATAGGCACCCAAGCCAAATGCAACCCATTGAATGAGATCATTTGTGAGCCTATACAAGGCAAAACAAATTGAACTGATTATGAATGCCATTAGAAGATTGATCATTGAGGCTTTTAATTTATTTTTAGATGCAAAGATAACAAGTGGTGAGATACCGATAAACTCCTCTTTCAAAGCAGTCAATGGATCAGTGGTGATGATCGTTTCAATTCCTTCGCTGCCACCTCTTTTCGGCTCTTTGATCTGCCATGTAAAGAATGCAAGTAATACACCAGGTAAGCCAACAAGTACGAATGCTGCCTGCCAACCTTTAAGCGATAGCGGAGCAAGACTGGGATCTGGATATGCTTCCGTCCATAGCTCTACAATCCAGCCACCAAGAAAAAGACCAATTCCTGCCCCAAGATACACCCCACTCGAGTAGATTGAGAGAATGGTTGATCGAACTTTTGGTGAAAAGTAATCAGAAAGAATAGAATAAGAAGACGGGCTTGCAGTCGATTCACCGATGCCCACTCCAATTCGATAAATTGACAGTGATGTCAGTGATTTTGCTGTACCCGATAAAGCAGTCATTAGACTCCAAAGTGCCAGCCCAATGCTCAGAAGATTCTTTCGAGACCAAGTATCTGCCAATTTTCCAAGAGGAATACCGAAGATTGAATAAAAAACTGCAAAAGCGGTACCAAAGAGAAATCCCAGATCGCTATCGGTTAAATTAAGGTCTGCTTTTATCTCCTCGGCAAGGACAGAGAGTATTTGCCTATCTACAAAATTAAAAATATAAACAATCACGAGTAACACCAAGGCTACTTTTGCGGATCGACCCCCAACTTTCGGATAATGATTATCGCTCATATTCTATAAATGAAATATAATCAAAACATTGTACTCAAATTTTTTGAAAATGATTGAAAAGAAACACAAACGATTAGAGCTTTTGGATTTACCTGCTGAATATTCTAATTTAGATCAAACGCTCAATTCTGCATTTAAGATTTTAGAAGACGCATCAAAGAATAGACGCAGCCTTTTTCATACTCCAACCTTGTCAACTTTTGATGGGAATAGGGTGTCGATTCGAACAATGGTTTTGAGAGAATTTGATCCAGATAAGAGATTGATCAGATTTCATACTGATTATAGATCCATAAAGATACAACAACTTAAAAAAGACTCCCATGGAGCGGTTCACGGTTATGACCCAAGTTTAAAGATCCAGATAAGACTTGATGGAAAAATTAATCTTCATCACAAAGATGAAATCACCAAAGGTTCTTGGGAACTATCAAAAGACATGTCCAAAGAATGCTACTTTGTGGGTGGACCGCCAGGCTCAAAAATAGATGATCCAACTGAGTACGAACCATCGACGTTTAATCTTAAGACATTCAATGGCTTTGATAACTTTTGCGTTATAGTTTTTGAGATTGAGTCCATGGAGTTTCTATACTTAAAAAAGAGCGGCCATAGAAGAGCAATTCATAATTGGTCAACGGGCGAGCATCAAGCATCTTGGTTGATTCCATAGCTCATGAAGGCACTATTGACTTATCGTAGTTATGAGGTAAATATTTAGATATGGAAAAAAATTATGCACTCATCACAGGGGGGTCATCTGGCATTGGATTTGAAATTGCGAAGGACCTTGCAAATAGAGGGTACAACATTATTCTGGTATCGCGGAATGAGCAAAATCTTCAAGATTGCTGCAAGCATCTGTCCGAGGAATTCAATGTTTCTTCTGACTACATATCAAGTGATTTAGCCAACAAAGAGTCTGTTCGGCATATTTATCAAACCACAAAGGAAAGGGGATACAACATAGAAATTCTTATAAACAATGCTGGGTATGGGATAGCGTCACCTTTTCATGAGACATCGTTAGAAGATGAAGAGAAATTTGTAAGGGTTCTAGCAACCTCTGTGATCAGTCTTACTAAGTTATTTGTAAGAGACATGGTCGAAAAGAAAGCTGGGAAAATTATGATTGTATCTTCCGTCGCAGCATTTGCTCCACCCTCTGCAATTCAGGTCCTGTATGGGCCAATTAAAACATTTATGAATCGTTTCAGTGATGCAATGAACTCCAGTTACAATCACATTGGGATAACATCAACCGCAGTATGCCCTGGTTTTACAGTGACTAATTTTCATACCGCAAGCAATGTTCAAAAAATGATGGATGATGTTCCTTCATTCATGAAATTCAGTGCTGAAAGGATTGCAAAAGAGGGAACGGAAGCCATGTTCAAGGGCAAACATTTGTGCGTGCCAACAAAAACATATAAATTTTTAGTCTTTCTTCTCAGAGTCACTCCTTATTGGTTTATTAGATTATTGGAAAATACACTGGCGCCCGGCAGGTACGAAAAAAAAGAAACCTGAAATGAATAATCATTTGAGAAATATTTTATGTGTCTCATTTGTCATTATCATCTCTGCTTGTGCTTCAACGGACAATCAAAATAAAAGCATCATCGATGGATATAAAGAGGTACTACTTGATCAGGATGCAAATCATTATAGAGTTACATATGAAGGACCTCGATGGATAAATAAATCTGCTGCAGAAGCACAAAAGGTGCTCGATTATTCCCTGCTGAGATCTGCAGAATTATCATTAGAGAANGATTTCCCATTTTTTGTAATTCTTTCAAATGACTCAGAAACCAGAGAGATCATCAGAGATGATCCTGCNTGCAATCTTGATGATATGAATCAAATGTATAAAAAGAAATGTCTCAGATACAAATCAATTGGAGATTTAACCTCAGTATTCCTTAAGGATCCTCTTGAGGTAGATGTGGGAACTAATATCATTACGGACGGAGCTTATGAAGGCAAAGCTTTGTTTGCTTCCTTAAACGTCTATGAGGTCATTTCAAGAAGATATAATTTAGATAGGTCAAAATATCGTTTTCAAGAACAAAGATCAGTGCCTGACCATATGTCTGCAAGCGATTCATCAAGGCAATCTCATGTTAGAGACGTGCCACCGTCCAATAATAATTAAATTAATCCAAAGTAGGCTAATATAAATAATGAAACTGAATCTTTTATTCAATGAGGTTTTATTTTGATTTCTTTTGGTATCTATTTGGCAGAACGAGGACTGGTTCCAGACTCATTACTCAGGCTCTTCATAAAGCGCTTTAGTCTCTCTAGGCTAACAGAAGCAAACAATGATGATGCAAAGAGATCGGTCATTGATGGATTGAATAACGGACCCATTGCTGAAAATACGATCGATGCCAATGAGCAACACTATGAGGTTCCTGCAGAATATTTTAAAGCAGTCCTAGGCCCTAGACTTAAATATTCATGTTGTTGGTTTGATGATGAAAATACCTCACTCGGTGAAGCTGAAAAAAAGATGATGGAATCATACCTTGAGAGAGCAAAAATAGAAGACGGTCAAACCATTTTAGATCTCGGATGTGGTTGGGGGAGTCTATCCATTTTTCTTGCAGAGCGATTTCCCAATTGCACCATTTATTCGGTCAGTAACTCAAGCGATCAAATTGAACACATTAAAAAAACTGCAAGAGATAAGAATCTTAAAAACCTTCATCCCGAAGTACAAGACGTTAATTCATTAAGTTTAATGGAGAAGTTTGACCGAGTAGTCTCGATAGAAATGTTTGAGCACATGAGAAACTACAAAGCGCTCTTACAGAAAATAAAACATCTACTGAAACCAGATGGATTGCTTTTTATTCATATCTTTTGTCACAAGACAACGGCATACCTATATGAAGAATCCGGTGAGAAAGACTGGATGACTCGCAATTTTTTCAGAGGCGGAATAATGCCATCAAACGACATATTTAGTTATTTTGGTGATTTTCAAGTCAATCAAACATGGACGGTCAACGGTACCCAATATTCAAGGACACTTGATGAATGGCTAAATATACATGATCAATCAAAAGAAAGGATCATCGATATCTTCNGNAATCATTATCACAATCCATCCATTCANTTTTACAGATGGAGGTTGTTTTATATAGCTTGTTCAGAGTTCTTCAGTATCAACCAAGGAGAGGAGTGGTTTGTTTCACATTATTTGCTCTCTCCAAAAGAGTGAATAGAAATCTTTAAGGCTTTGTTAGTCGGCNCTCAAGTGTTTTGATGCCAGCTCNTTTAATTCATCGGACATAGCGACCGATTGACGTGTTTCTAGATCAAAAAGCACGCATATAACCTGCAGGGTCGCTGCAATATCATTGTTGCCAAGATTTTTCATTTCATAATGAATCGTGATCGATTTATTACCAATTTTAGTAAGTTTTGCCTCAATCTCAAGAATATCACCGACAGAAACCTCTGCTTTGTAATCAATAATATGCTGCACATCNGCCCATGCAATCTTNTTATCATCATCGCTGGATCCAGTCCATCCAAAGACGTTATAAAGCATATGATAAGCTGCATCATCAAACATCGCGACNTAATGNCGAGTCGTCATGTGACCTAGAACATCACACATCCATGGGTGGGCAACACTTTTTTGAACTAGAACCATAATGTACTCCTATGAAGGCTTTTTTAAACCAAGTGTTTCTCGAGCTTCTGAGGGCGTTTGGATTGAGCAACCCATCAGCTCGACAATACTACGAGCTTTCTCAACCAATTGTGCATTCGAAGCAAAAACACCTTTTTCTAAATAGAGATTGTCCTCCAGGCCAACACGAATATTTCCACCCAAAAGAACTGCTTGTGCAACCATTGGCATTTCTGTTGCACCAGTACCAAAACCTGCCCAATTGCAGCCATCTGGTAGGGCGTCAACCATGGCTTTAAAGGACGCAGTGTTTGCTTCAGAGGCCCATTTNATTCCCAAGCAAACTTGGAATAATGGNGGATCATCAAGNAANCCCTTAGCAATCAGATGTTTGGCAAAAGATAAGTGCCCAAGATCAAAGACTTCCAATTCAGGTTTTACTCCAATCTCTTGAAGTCTTTTGGCTCCTTGTTCAAGCATATTTGGAGTTGATATATAGACATAATCACCTTCTGCATAGTTGAAAGATCCACAATCAAGAGANCAGATTTCTGGCAATAGTTCTTCGACATGTATCATGCGTTCCATCATTCCAANGCAGTCTGTGTTANCTCCTAAGTTCATTGGATTTTCATCTGGACCTAGAAATAAGTCNCCACCCATACCAGTGGTGAGATTAATNATGATATCGACATCACTTTCTCGAATCCGCTCAACCACCTCACGATACAAATCAACACGNCGGCTCGGNTTACCGGTCTCAGGTTCTCGNACATGTATGTGTGCTATCGAAGCCCCAGCTTTNCCTGCCTCAATGGCTGCATTTGNGATTTCTTTGGGAGTTACTGGTATTGCAGGATGTTTGTTAACAGTATCACCAGAACCTGTAACAGCACAGGTCACAATTACNTNACGATTCATTNGNTGACTTCTTNNNATTTNATTTGATTNAANATAACACTCATANTTGNANCTTNNTNAGATTATANCAACTTNAGAANAAACATCANGCAGACATACTTTTTATNGTTTTAAAACATTACCATTCTCTATAGAATACTAATCTAAATCTTCAGGAGAGGTGGCAGAGCGGTCGAATGCGGCGGTCTTGAAAACCGTTGACGGGTTAAACCGTCCGGGGGTTCGAATCCCTCCCTCTCCGCCATAGACAACCTAAATATACAAATGAGCCTTCTAGAAGAACATCAATTAGATTGTCCAAACTGTGGGGAGGAGGTAACTGTAGTTATCGATACATCAATTCTTCAGCAAAATTATATTGAAGATTGCTTTGTTTGTTGCACACCAATAATGATAACGGTAAATCAGGAAAGTGAGTTTCATAAAGTTTCATGCACCAATGAAACAGATTTATATTAATAATATAATAATCAACTATCTAAGGCATCTTTTCTAGCAAGTCTTTCCTTTTCACCTTCCGGCGTTATCACGGCTATCAAAATACCTAATGATATTGCTGCTGTAATCAATACAAGTTCAAATATATATTCTCTTGGTGATAGCCATATTTCATTCAAAATCTTCCACCTCAGCATTATCTCGTATGAGGCAAAAGCTATGAGTGCAGTCGGAATGGCATATCTCACAGCTCGAGTAACATTCCAAAACTTAGCCAATCGCAATAATAGAAACAATGCCCAAATCGAGTTAAGAAAGAAAAATGTATATGTGATTGGACTTCTATCTCCAGCAAATTCATAGAGTAGATATAGAATAATGTAAAAAAACCACATTACATAAATCGTTTCCATCGCTGTGATTGCTGCGTAGTTTCTTCTATATCCACTGGTTGGTTTACCTGTGGATAATCTTAAATTTCTGTGAAACCACTTAAAGAAATTACACCTTGTTTCTTTATTGAAGAAAAAGTACGAAAGTGTGACCATCATAATCCCTGTTGTAGATTGCATGAAAAATCTTACTTCAGTCTCGGATAAGTCAGAATAAAAATGAAATGAGTATTCAACCCATCCTGTCCACATCAATACAGCAGCAAAGTAGCCAAGCCATGTTGCGACTACTTCATTTTCGTTCTTCATTCCAATGAATAGCAGAGAAAGACCAAAGATCCCTAAAATGAAAGCTGCTAGATATTGATAATCATGCCCGAACATCATCGAAACCAACATCCAAAGCGTATGCCCAAGACCTTGAGATATAAAAACGAGTAGAAATGCTAATAATCCAATAAACGGAGGACGATAAAAGATTTTTAATGCACTTTTCAAAACCTTATGTCATAACCATTTTATTGTATATATGCATCTTTAGCCCCTTAATTAGCGTTTGAACAATATAACAATATTATCAACACTCTATCAAGCAAGCCTTAGAATTGGATCTATTATAGATCCTCTTTAATAGGCGATATTGGCATACTTCAGCTATAATCTAAGTATGAAAAATCTATTAATCAGTACATGCTTATTCCTATTTCTCGCTGGTTGCGATAATCATCAAAAGAGCACTCCTGATGAGAACAATGCAAAGGAATTTCTATTGGAATATGAAAAGAAGGCCACGGAAGAAGGTCCTGTGGTTTCTTCAGCTTTTTGGATAGCTTCAAACTTCATCAATCACGATTCCCAAGTCATTGCTGCAGATTATTCAAAAAGATACACATTAGAGGCTTTAGAAGCTGCCAGAATCGCTGCAACATTTAATGATGTAGATCTTCAGCCTTTAGATCGTAGAGCGCTTAATCTAATAAAGNATGGCTTTGTTATGCCACCTCCACTCGATGAAAAACTTGCCGGAGAGCTTTCACGAATCATGACTGAACTCGAAGCGATGTATGGCACTGGTCAGCATTGCTTTACTGATAATGACTGCTATGACTTAGAGGCTTTTGAAGCAATTATTGATAAATCAAGAGATCCTCAGGAACTTCTCAAAGCATGGAGTGGCTGGAGAGAGATTGGCAAACCCATGAAGGATAAATACCTCAGAATGGTTGAGATCGGCAATGAAGGATCGAATGATCTTGGATTTAATGGACTTTCCGACCTTTGGTTCAGTAAATATGACATGAGCAATGAAAACTTCTCTGTACTCGTTGATCAGGTCTATGAAGATATGCGTCCACTATATGAGGGTCTTCAGTGTCATGTTAGAGCAGAGTTGAATGATTATTATGGGGATGAAATTGTCCCACTTGATCAGCCAATACCGGCTCATTTACTAGGGAACATGTGGGCTCAATCTTGGAGTAATATTTCTGATATCGTTTATGACTTTGATGAAAGCAGTTCGATAGATCTCACTCAGATTATTCTAGATAGAAATCTTTCGGAAACTGAGATGGTAGAGATCGCTGAAGCATTCTTCTTATCATTAGGCTTTGATCCACTGCCAGATACATTCTGGGAGCGTTCATTATTTACTAAACCTGAGGATAGGAATGTTGTTTGTCATGCAAGCGCCTGGGATATAGACAGCAAAAAACAAGATCTTAGGATTAAAATGTGTATCGAAAAGAACGAAGAGGACTTTATTACGATTCATCATGAGTTGGGCCATATTTTCTATTATCAAGCATATGCAGATCTTCCTGAAATCTTTCAAAGCGGGGCCAATGATGGATTTCATGAGGCTGTGGGTGATCTATTATCTTTGTCCATAACCCCAAGTTATTTGAGAGACATTGGCTTTATATCAGAGCAAGAGGCTGAAGCAAGTAAAGAAAATGCAATAGGGTTATTGATGAAGCAAGCATTAGAGGGTGTCGTTGCTGTGCCTTGGACACTGATGCTTGATAAATGGAGAATGGCTGTTTTCGATGGAAGCTTAAGTGAAGACGAGTTAAATGACTACTGGTGGGAACTCCGAGAAAAGTATCAAGGTGTTGCGTCTCCAATTGAGCGATCAGATGATGCTTTTGATCCTGGTGCAAAATATCATATCCCTGGAAATACACCTTACACCCGATACTATCTTGCGAGGGTCCTGCAATACCAATTTCATGAAGCGCTATGTCAGAATATGGAAAGCGATGGCGATCTTCATGAATGTTCTATTTATGGAGATGAAGAGGCTGGAGTTCGTCTAAGAAATATGCTTTCAATTGGCCAAAGCAAACCTTGGCCCGATGCACTTGAGCAAATTACAGGACAGAGAAAACTCACTGGAAAATCCTTATTGAATTACTATGCGCCACTTAAAGAATGGCTTGATCAACAAAATAAAGGCAGAGTATGCGGTTGGTAAAACATCTTAAAGAAAGATTTCACTATGGACTCATTGTGAGCTGTATAGCTTTTTCACACAATATCTTTTCTGAAGTCATCATTATCCCTCCCTCGGAGAACTCTCAAGAGCGATTACAGGAAGCCTTCATTCTCGTTAATCCTGGAGATGTTATTCAATTGACATCCGGGGTTTATGATCTCGAAGACGGTCTATCTCTAGATGTTGATGACATTAAAATTATAGGGGAGGGCCATGAAAACTCGATTCTCAACTTTTCTGATCAGAAGTCAGGAGCACAGGGCCTTATGGTTACTTCAGACAATGTTATTTTACAAGACTTTGCAGTATTGGATACCAAAGGAGACGCCATTAAAGTAAAGGGCAGTGATGGGATTTCTTTCATCAATATCAGGACCGAATGGTCGAACGGACCTAAGTCATCGAATGGCGCCTATGGGTTATACCCAGTTGAGTCAAAAGATGTCCTCATAGACGGTTGTATTGCAATTGGTGCCTCTGATGCAGGAATCTATGTTGGTCAATCAGAAAATATTATTGTCAGGAACTCTATAGCAAAATTTAATGTCGCAGGAATTGAGATCGAAAACTCTTATTATGCCGATGTTTATGGAAATACTGCTGTGGATAACACGGGGGGAGTTTTAGTCTTTGACCTTCCAGGACTTCCTCAGCAAGGAGGACATGATGTGAGAGTATTTGACAATTTAATCCAAGGCAATAATACAGATAATTTTGCCCCTCCAGGAAACATCGTTGGTGAAGTTCCAAGAGGAACAGGAATCATCATTATGGCAAATTCAGATGTAGAGATTTTTGATAATCAAATTGAAAATCACGAAACAGTCGGTATTGCTGTGGTGAGCTATATCAATGATGACGATTCAGCAGACTTCTCTGACTCAGGATATTACCCACATCCCAAGTCAATACAAATACACAGTAATTCAGTCAGTCAGTCAGGCCATAATCCAGACTTGGATAAAGACATTGCGTCGATTCTATTTGAGATATCAAAAGGAGACATGCCTGATATTTTCTGGGATGGAGTTTTACCACTTAGGCAAATGATATTCGGGCAACCAGATACAGAAAAATTGGTCCTTCAAAACAATGGCAGCATAAAATTTGCCGTTATGAATCCAATAAGATACATGCTCTCATTCCCCAATCAGCTGAACCGTGATCAGTCTGAATACGCCAATGATATTCAACCGCTGTCTCCCGTTATCATCGATTAATGAATGATGAAACATA
>NZHF01000005.1 GCA_002691305.1 Gammaproteobacteria bacterium
AGGAGGAAATGGTGCAGCAGAAGGAGGAAATGCTGGTGGTGTTGGTGGTGCAGGAATGACTGCATGGTTTGACGTATTAGGTGATGTTCCTACTGGACAGTCAGCATATACAACACCAGGAACATATCAATGGACATGCCCTGCAGGTGTTGGAAAGATTTGTGTCGTATGTATTGGTGGAGGTGGTGGAAATACTGATGGTTCAGCTTCTACATTTGATGTACCTGCTGATAATGTAGCAATGGTTGGTGGTTATGGTAGAGGTTCTAATAATGTAACACCAAATGCTAGTATGGCCACTGGTGGAGATGCAAATTATGCTGGTGGTCTTGGACATTCATCTTCTTATGGAGCAGGTGGTGGAGGTGCTGCAGGATATAATGGTAATGGTATGCATGGACTTGGTGGAGCAAATATGTGGGTTAGTGCTGGTTATATAACTGGTAGTGGATCTGGTGCTGGTGGTGGTACACTTAGTGGTTCATCAGGTGGTGATTCTGCTGGTTTACCAGAAGGTGGTGGAGGTGTAGGTGTTTATGGTAATAGTGGTGATGCAACCTTCTGGGGAAGAGGTGGATCTGGTGGACAAAACTCAGTAAACGAAAATGGTGCTGCATTTGGTGGAGGTGGTGGTAATACTGCAGCATCTGGCGATCCAACTGGAGAAGGTGGTGGGTTATGTTGGAAAAATAATATTACAGTAGTACCTGGTCAAACTTATACTGTAGTTGTTGGTCAAGGTGGTAACAGTGGAAATCATGTTGGTAGTGGTGGTGGAGGTGCAGTAAGAATTATTTGGGGTGCAAATAGATCATTCCCTGCTTTAAATACTGCAGATATGACAGGATCTGCTGGATCATCTCCAAATGCAAGAACCTTTGAATTTATTGTAGGTAAAGCAGCAGCAGATGGAACAAGTGGAACTGCATCTGGTGGTGGTACACAAGGTAGTTCTAATACTGGTGCTCTTAATGGTGGATATGGTGGTAATGCTGGTGGTTTAGGTGTATCTGGAGGAGGCGGCGGCGGTGGCGGTTGTAGTCAACTTCTTATTGATAATGTAGTTGCTGCTACTGCTGGTGGTGGTGGCGGTGCTGGTGGTGGATCGAATGGTATCAATGGTACAGACGGTGGAGATGCTGGTCCTGATTCCACTGCTCCTTGGACAACACATATTAGTCAGATACAAGGTTACTCTGGTACAAATGCTGCTCATGATGATAATGTGACAACAACAGGTGGTAGTCCTGGAACTCCTGATCAAGTTGTTACAACAACGAGTTGGGTAAATGTATACTCTGGATTTAGTTTTCCTTCTGGAAATTATGTTAGATTCTATAGAGGTGTATTTACATACGTTTATCAATTCTCTAGTGTAGCAAGTATTTCTATATGGTCAGGTCAATCTGAACCTGTACAATCTGGAAGTTTTAGATACTCTGGTGGATCTTTGCAAGTTGATGGTGGTAATACATGGGTTAACCCATCTTATTATGGAATAAGTGTAGAAGAACAAGTAACAACAACTACTGTTATTCCTGGTACTCCTGCAACTCCTGGAACTACTACTGGTCGTGATGGTGGTGGTGCAGGTGGTGGAGGTGCTGGTGGATACTCAAGTGCTTCTGCAGGAACTCCTGGTAATGATAGTTCTTCTGCTGCAACAGGTGGTTCTGCAGGTGTAAGTCAATATAGAAGTGATTTATTAACAAAATCTGGTGGTTCATATAATCCAAAGTATGCTACAGGAACAGCTTCTGATGGATGGGGATCAGTTGAATATTCTGTAAGAAATGTTATACCAGGCACTCCACCTACTACTAATGTTACAACAGTTAATCATATTGCTTCTGGTACTGCAACTGATACTTTAACAATCCAGTCTGATGCTGTTGGAATCAATACTGTAAGATGTGTTGTGTCAAATGCAGGTGCAACTAATACACCAGTTACATCTGATGAAGTAAATTATAATGTTGTATCAACGGTTAGTCAGGCAACTATTAACATAGAAACAATTGGTATAGGTACTGCTGCTGTTATTTCTACTCATAACTTAGCAAGTAGTGCTCTTGAGATAAATGTTTCTGGACAGGGTGGTGGTCAGCAGAATATGTATCAAATCATATATTCTCCTGATAGAGATATAGATGTTGAGATGGATATGTATGGTGGTGCTGGATTTAGTACACCAAGTTATGCTGGTGGTCAGGGTGGTTATGCTCGTATCAGATTCACCTTAAAGCAAAATGAAGAATATACATTATCTGGATTGATTGGTACTGTTAATGCTCCNTACCTATATCATAAGTCATCTCTAATCGCATGTTGTGGTGGAGGTGGTAATGCTGGTAATTCTGGAGATGGTGGAGATGGTGGTGGAGTAGGTGTTGCTGGTGCTTCTGGTACTGGTAGTGGTGCAGGTAGTGGTGGTCAAGCAATTACTGCTGGTGCATTATCTTCTACTGGTANATTTGGATCTCTATANCAAGGATTGACTGCGGTTGCTCCTGATACCAATGCTACAGGACAACAGGCAGGTAAAACAACTCCTTGTTCAAAGGGTGTTTATTGGGCACAGCAAGCATATACTCCTTGCCAAGATATGGGATTGACTAGATTTAGACAATCTGATGGAACTGAAGTTACTACAACTACTAATACCATAGACAGAGGATATAAGGCAGGATATGACGTAACTCAAACTGCTGGACAAGCTNCTGGAACTGGTGGTAATGGAGGAAATGGTGCAACNGGTGGTGACGGNGGAACCAATGGAGGAGGTGGTGGAGGTAGTGGATACACTGATGGATCTGTTANTATTGTTGCTGCTTCNCAGGGTGGAAGTGTATCTCAAGCTAAAGTTGTACTTAGAGTAGTGATTTAGCTAAATAACTATTACGTAACTAACGGGGGAGAGTGAACCCTAAATGGCTGTAAGTAAGAATTTTGTAGTCAAAAATGGTCTGGAGGTAAATACCGACCTAATATTTACTGATGTTGAAAAACAATTAGTAGGTATCGGTACTACTGTCGTAGGACATACTCTTCATGTAATCGGTGGAATTGGGGCTACCAATCTTTATGTTAGTGGAATAACAACTCTCGCTGCTACTGGTGGAATAACAACCACTGGTGGCGATTTGTATGTTGGGGGTGATTTATTTGTCAAGGATGATGTAGTTCTTGATGAAATCACTGCACGGGATGTCACTATAAGTGGTATCGCAACTATCAACAAACTTGATGTTGTTGATCATATTACCAATAACCTTGATATTCAGGGTGGTGTTAACATTACTGGTGTTTTAACAGCATCAGGATTTGAAGGGTCATCAATTGGATTTGGTACTCCTGCTGGTGCTGTTGGTTATGCTGCTACGTTCTTAGATTTCCAAGGACCAGGTGTTTCTACGGGATTCTTTGATGCTGGTAGTGGTATAGGTACTATCTTCTTTGAAGGTGGTGGCGGTGGTGGAAACATCAGTGTTAGTAGTCTTGCACCTACTGGACCAAATATTGGAGACCTTTGGTTTAATATTGAAGAAGGTAGAACATTCCTCTTCTATGATGAACCTGCACTAGGTCTTGGTAATGCTAGAGTATGGATTGATGCATCTCCATTTAATGTCTCTGCTGGTTTAGGAACATTCCTTTCTAGATCTGGTGATAATATGGAGGGTCAACTTGGAATTCTTCCAGGTTCTCAAAATGTTCCAGGTTTATACTTTAAGGGAAATACTGGTAAAGGTATTTACTACTCAGGTGGTAAAATTGGTTTATCAGAAGATGTTCATGTAGATGGTAAAGCATCTGCTTCTGATGGATTTAACATTGGAGTTTCATCTGCTGGAACTTTAATTAACGGAAATACTGGTATAACAACTCTTAACTTTGTTGGAGTTGGTAATACATTTGCAGTAAATGGTACTACTGTTGATATTAGTATTGCTGGTGGTGGTGCTGGTATAGGTACTGCTATTGATGGGAGTGCTGTTCCAGGAACTACTGGACAGGACGTAATTTATTATGTAAATGAAATTTTAGAAATTACAACTAACTCTACAATTACTGCACCCAACTCAACTGATGTTGCGTACACTAATTATGAAGAAGTTGTTGTAAATGATGGTATTGATTTAATTATTGATGATGGTGATCAGTTTGTAGTTGACGTACTTGGTCTTTCTACTTACACGACCAATGTACAAGGTGCTGCACCTGCTGCTAATGCAGTTACAGGACCATCAATGAATATTGCTGGTATCTCTACGATGCAGCATGTCACAGTTACTAAGAACACTGGAAATACTGCTGGAGTTATAACAGCAACGCAGGGATCATTACCTGTTAATTATTATGGTAATTTCTATGGTGATGGTAAGAACATTCAGAACTTAGTTTCTGGTGTTGGAATTATTACTGCAGGAGGAACTGTAGGTACTGGAGCAACCTTCCTTGACTTAAGAGGAGCAGGTGTTTCTACATGTACTGTTTCTGCTGGAATTGCCACTATAAATATAGAAGGTGGTGGTGGAGGNGGATCTNTGGATCAAACTTNNTTNATGNTNGGTGCAAGNANNNGCAATGNGAACACANTAANGNGATAAATAATATGAGAAATTTACCAATCAAACAAATTTTTGGAGGATATAGATAAATGGCACCAGCTAGAAGATTTTTATCTACAGTAGTANCAGCATCTGACCCTTCGGGTGAAGGAATTTANCAAAATACTACTGGAAAGCCATTATCAGTATCATTAGGTGCTCAAGCAATTTCTACTGATAAAAGTGCTTGCATGACTGTCGCTGTTGGTCTTGGCACCACTTCATTTNCATCAAGACTAGGTATAGCATCTGGTAATTTTGAAAGATATTTTGGTTTAATGGNAGATGGATCTAACCCTATAGGATTTACTACAGTACATGGAACATTTTACTTAGGACAGGATTGTAATTGTCCAGGTGGTAGTTATTGTTCCTCACCAGGAGGTATTGCGTCATTTATTGCAGCAGACGGAACAGAAACAAAGAATTGGGAAGCAGGACTTAATCCTTGGGGTTGTTGTATATGTATTTGTGGTGGACCTTTTCCAGATGGAAGTTGTAGTAGTTGGTGTGCAAATACATTTTGGGGTGGTCAAGAGCAGATAAACTTTGCACTATCATTCTATAACGAATATACGGGAAAATGTTGGAGTGAAGAAAAACCATATGCTGATGCTGCAAATATAATTTCATGTCAAAGTACTAACCCATTAGGATGGACAAGGGCTGGTACATGTTGGTTTGGACCATGTAGACAACATCCACCTCATTCATGGTTAGTTCATGGATGTCATGCTTCGACTCCATGTGAAGCAGGTCAAGTATGGGTAAATCCTTATTGCTGTTGTGGTAAATGTAATTGGGAAGGTTCCAGTCCATCTTCCATGAATATATCTTGTCAATATAACGATCAACAATGCGGTAGTTATTTTAATTGGTATGCATTAACAAATAATCAACCTACAGTAGTTCAGAAATATTTCTGTTGTGATGGTAGTTGTAATTACTGCAGACAAGAATGTGGCAATTGCTTTGGTTGTTATACTGCTAAATGTCCAGATTATCATCTTCCTGGTGATATTGAAGTATATCTAGGTTACATAGCAAGAGGAACCTACAGATATTGTAATTGCTTCTGTTGCCAATGTGGTAGATGGTGTAGGGGTAGAACTGATTGTTGTTGTATATCTCAATTTACTGATTGTTATTCATGGTTGTGTTGCATGTGCTGCTTCCAGCATATGAGTAATGGATGGGTATGTAATCATCAAGGTTGTCCGATGNATCCTCTTGGTGGTGTCGCAGGTGCAGCAACTCAATGTGCCATAGTAAGACATCATAAGACTTTTGTTGATTGTCAAATGTGGTTTATTGGGAATATGNANTCATGTNCTTGGTGGTGTAATAGATGTAGTTGTGAACTGAAAATATTAGATTTATGGGTTAAACCTCCTAAGTATNNTANTACTNGCTGTTGTACAAATGAGTATTCTATCAAATATCTTTCATGGAATCCACAAAAGTGTTGTACATACTTGTTGATAAGATCTGCGAATGAGNCTCAGTGTGGAGTATTCAGTTGGTTTGGATCTGGACAGGATAATGAATATAGAGNATGGCAGTTGAATTCAGGAAGTATTACCTGTATATGGCCTTGTGATAGTACTTACTTTACGAAAGTTGCCCCTTTCCCAGTTGGGATGACTTCGGAAAAGTATGTAACTCCTATGATGTGTACTACATGTATCCATAGAGTAGAGAAGTGTTTGTGGGCANTGGGTGTTTATGATTGTGATGCCAAAANGTTTGATCCATTTGTATCAACAGATNTAATAANTTGGNNTCCTGCTCCTTCAGGAAATNCAGTTTCAGAANCTGTTGTTTGNNCCTCTCCAGAGAATTGTATTGTTGAGTTTTTAAGTACTACATGTAAATGGAGAACATGTACATCTTTTGATGCTGCTGTATGTAAAGAAGGAATTCTTGATTATAAGTTAGCATTCAATAATTATGAAAGGACTGGAGTAATTCTTGATTGTAATGAAAGGATATTCATCAACAATATACAATCANCTGGATTCGGAACATCATTCAATTTCCAAGTATGGGGGTATGAGGGTTAATGGCACGTTTTGTAAGNACCAAAGGTGCTGGTGGCACTTCCTCTTCCNNTNGTGGTNGTGATGGTAATGATTTTATGTGGAAGAGGATTCACCACTGTGCAAAGTGGACTCAAGATTATGGTAATAACTATAGTCTAGCTCTTCCTACTTGTGATTATCAAGCTTTTAGGTACATGGCAAATGGCTTTAGGATTTGTCAGTCTAACCATATGTGCCATTGTTGGGGTTTTGGGTATAATAACGGAAACTATCAAGGTAACAATAACAAATTTTATGGATGGTGTAACTGGTGTTGGCCATCAAGATCATGTTGTTGTTGGAACTCCTTTGGTTCAGGAGATTTTTGTATGTGGTCGCATCAATCTAATAGTGGAGAAGGTGCTGGAATTGTTGATCTTTGCATTTTTCAATGGGGACATTGTTCGTACAACAGTGGNANTCCGTGTCAACTGTGTCAANTAGGATTTGACCTTAAGTGGAGAGCAACAGAGTGTTGTGGTTGGAAGAGAAAATGGGGATATANTTATGATTGGTTAGCTGCAATGGATTGGATTCCTNNGGGAGCAAGTCATNNNCCTGGTCANTGTAATTGTACATTTGACACTTTATGCATGTGTGCCCCTCAGAGTTGGGCTCCAGCATGTGGTACTTCTCAGCAAAGTGGAACTGCAGCATNCAAAGCTAATTGGGCATTGTATGGAATACCTTGGGGTCATGTCCATAGTAGTGATACAAGCACATCTTCATAGGAGGNATCATGGGAATACACATTAACTTAGATGGTACTACAACATATACTGAAGATGTAATTGATGAGCAACAGAATCTTGCCGATGAACTTACTGGGTGGCAGATTACTTATAATGAAGAGATGACTCAACTTAGGAGGCAGAGGGATCAACTTTTATTAGAATGTGATTGGACACANAGTGTAGATTCTCCTTTAGATAGTACCTCTAAAACTGCATGGGCAACTTATAGACAGAAACTTCGTGATTTAACTTCTTTAGCAAATGCTCCAAATCATTTATTAGATTCTGAGTGGCCAATAGCACCAGGAAAGTCTGAACTTCCTGAAGAATCATTTGAGTTTATGAGAAAGAATTTGGATCCTGTTGGATTGGGTACTACTTCTTGGGTAACTACTGCAGATACTTACAAAGAACTTAATGGACCACCTGTATATAAGAATACTCCTAACACTAGAAAGACTATAATTTTTGAAGCACCTCTCAGTACTATGTCTGGAGGTACTGTAAGTATAGGAGATACCTTTGCATATAATGGTGAAAGTTCTACTATAACAGGAGTTGCAGCAACTTCGATTACATTATCTACTGGTATTGGTGCTACAATTTCAGTAGGTACAATAGGAAAATTCATACACAAGGAAAGTGAGTATGTTAAACAAGATAAACCTATATTTACATCATCTATTGGTGTTGGGTCTAGTGTAGTTGGGGTAGGAGGTACAGTTGTAGTTACTATAACAACTGCTAATCAAGGAAAAGAAATGCAATGCAATTATCATATTGATGGATTTCAGTATGATGGTTTAATACTTGATAATAAACAAACAGGATTTATTACTCTTACACCAAATAGTAATTATGTAGGAGTAGCAACACTTACTGTTGGTTTGACAACTGATACATCCAAATATTATCGTGATGATGGTTTATCGTTTATATTTGATAATCTTAAAGATGGTGGATTAGGAATTTTTGTAGGGNTTACCACATAGGGTTGCACAAATAACCTTTTGATTGTATAATAAATACCAGTGTATTGAATTACATGAAACGGTATTTTGGTCTTTACTTATGACTCGAAGAAAGGTTTTCACCATAGATGGTGGGGCAGGACGTGCTATAACTGCAATTCCAGCACTAGAAAAATATGCAAAGGCACATCCTGATGAAGATTGGAAGATCGTTATAGGTGGTTGGGATACTTTATTTTTTGGCAATCCATTACTACAGGATAGAACCTTTAGTATGGATGTAAAGGGATTATTCGAGACTGTAATTAAAGATTCCGAAATAGTTCATCCAGAACCTTATACTCAATGGGCATATTATAATCAGCAATGTTCTCTTGCAGAAGCATTTGATAAAATTATTAACCAAACAGAAGATCATTCGGATTTAGGTAAACCGAACATGTATCTTTGTAAGGCAGAAGAGAAAGCTGCTGCTAATGCTCTTGCTGGTGTTAAAGCAAAGCAGAATAAAGATATTACAATACTAATCCAACCTTTTGGTAGATCGGCAAGAGTTGATAATGGAGATATTATTGATGATAGTAGTAGGTCAATAGATCCTAGTGTTTATACTCAATTAGTAAAAAAATTATCTCAGAAATATAATATTATATTCATGGGAGAAGGTGAATTTGCAAAGGAAATAGAATCAGAAGATACGCACTCAGAAAAACCTCAGATACCCGATCTTAGATCATGGTCTGCTATTATTGAAGCGTGTGATTATTTTATTGGATGTGATAGTGTGGGACAGCATATAGCAAGAGCATTTGATGTTCCAGGTACAGTTATACTTGGATCAACTTTTGCTGAGAATATTAGTTATCCTGATTGGTTCCAGATTATTGATGATAGGAAAACAGAGAAAAGGTATTCTCCTATTAGAATTTGTGGGTTTGATAATCATCTTGCGGATAGATTGAATGATAGGTTGATGGAGTTTGATGATAAAGAGGTGACGGATATCTATACTAGAATTGTAAAAGATATTAAGGAGAAAGTATCATGAATATATTATCAATTAACCCAGGTCATAATGGATCAGCTGCTCTTGTAGTTGATGGTAAGTTGGAATTGTATTTGGAAGAAGAAAGGATGTCTCGTGTGAAAAGAGATGGTAATCCTTTTAAAGTTATGATATGGATTATGCAGAATTATCGCATAGATGTTCTTGTTACATGTGGTAATGGAAGTGAGCAAGAAAATCATAAACTTCCTTGGACTGGTGAAACATCATATCATGCATTAGTTAGAAAATTTTATCCAAATGTAGAACTGGTTCAATTTGCACAACAGCATCATTTAGCACATGCTGCATCTGCTTTTTATGGATCAGGATTTGATACCGCAACTGCTCTTGTAGTTGATGGTTGTGGTGCATCTAGAAAGTTCCCTGATATTGATGACCTACCTGAACATAAAAAATATAACTATTTTGAGACCGAAAGTATATATAAATGCTCTTGGCCTGATGGAATAGACGAAGTGTGGAAAAGATATGCTGAGAATTATGGACCTAGAATAGAAACATCAAATACTGATGCTGACGCTGCAATAACTCTTGTTAAATCATATGAAGCAGTAACTGAATGGCTTGGATTCCCTGCTATAGAAGCAGGAAAGACAATGGGACTTGCTCCTTATGGTAGGCATGATGATAATATTCCTAATCTCTTTATGGAAGAGACTTTAAGAGGGGATAAGAATATTTTTATACCATCATATCCTAGATGTGCATATCTTGATCACTTTAGATTTCCGTATTTGAGTATTACTGGTGATTTTACTAAAGATGAGCATGACATGGATGTTGTTTACTGGCACAGAGATAAGAGTAAGTTAAGGGATGTTCATAAAAATATGGCATGGAGGATACAGAAAGAGACCCAAGAAATGATGTGTACTTATATTGAAAAAGCAGTTGATATGACTGGTGAAAAAAATATAGTTATATCTGGTGGATATGGATTGAATGTTATTTCTAATACTTACTATAAGGAAAAATTCCCTAATTTAAATATCTATGTTGATCCAATATGTCATGATGGTGGACTAGCTATTGGTGCTGCTAAGTATGTTGCTATTGAATTAGCAAAGAGAGATGATATTACTTATGAAAAGGATCCTTTAGGTAGTCTTTATCTTGGTCCTGATTATAAGTATAATAATGGACATCTTGATAGTTACCTAAAGGTTAATAAACTTGAAGATGAAATAGAAGTAACAGAAACCACTGATGCAGAAGTTGCTCAGTTAATTAAAGATCGTAATATTGTAACTATATTCCAAGGAAGATCAGAAGGAGGTCCAAGAGCACTTGGTAATCGTTCTATTCTTTATGATCCAACAGATCCTAATGGTAAGGATTTTGTCAATACTATTAAGGGTCGTGAGTGGTTCCGTCCATTTGCTGCATCTATTCTNAAAGAACATGCAAAAGAATGGTTTAATATGAAGGGANTAAAGGAAACTCCTTATATGATGTATGCACTTGAGGTGAGTGATGAGCATATAGGAGATATACCAGCAGTTACTCATGTTGATGGTACTTGTAGGATTCAGACTGTATCTAAGTTGGATAATACTAGTTACTATGCTCTTATTAAAGAGTTTTATAAGTTGACTGGTACTCCACTATTGTTTAATACTTCCTTTAATCTTGGAGGAGAACCTCTTGTAGAAAATATTGATGATGCAATTCATACATTAAGAAATAGTAAATTGGAATATATGTATATGCCAGAACTTGGTAAATTGATTAAAGTCCCTAATAAGGAGGAGGAAACTGATGGGTAGATTTAAATCAACAAAACCACCTTCACAAGTACCTCAAGGAATGCCAGAAGGATCACCTCCTCCTGGTTATTCTCAATATGATCCAAACGATTGGCCAACAGAATTTCCAAATGGAATGATTGGTATTGATCGAGATGGTGTTATAAATGAATGGAAGAATGTGATTAAAAGGTATGAGGATGTTAGATGGATACCAGGATCTTTAGAAGCAATTCGTACTTTAAGGTTGAAAGGATATCAGATTATGATGTTTTCTGATCAACCAAACATAATGAAAGGGTTGTTAAAAGCAGAAGAAGTTGATAAAATAATGAATAACTTTTATATGACTGAATTTGGAAAGAATGGTATTTTTTCTATTGATGGATTTTTATATAATACAAGTTCTGATCCAAGAGATCAATTTGCTAAACCAAATACGGGTATGTTTCAGAGAATGGAGCAAATGTATAAAGTTAGTATTAAGGGAGGGTATTATGTTGGAGATACGATAGAAGATGTTAAGATGGCACAGAATGGTGGTGCAAAACCTGTATTGGTTAGAACTGGATTTGGTTCTAAGACTGAGAAAGAAAACTTTAAAGGAATTAACAGCAAATATAAAGACGTACAAATTTTTGACAACCTATTAGATTTCGCTAATTCATTATGAAAAGAGCTCTTATTACTGGTGGTGCAGGTTTCATTGCTCACCATATGATCGGTCAGATACTTGAGAATACTGACTGGGAAATTATTACACTAGATCGTTTAGATTATAGTGGTAACTTAAATCGTCTTCATGACTTAATGCTTTCTTATGATCCAGAGGTCAGAAGTAGAGTAAAGATTGTACATCATGATCTTAAGGCAGAACTTAATCCACTTGTTCGCAGTGAGGTTGGTGATGTAGATTATATTTTACATCTTGCTGCAGGATCTCATGTAGATAGAAGTATTGATTATCCAATGGAATTTGTCATGGATAATGTTGTAGGTACATGCAATATACTAGAGTTTGCACGTACTCAGAAGGATAACTTAGAAAGGTTCATCTACTTTGGAACTGATGAGGTATTTGGTCCTGCTCCTGATGGCATTAAGTACAAGGAGAATGATAGGTTTAACTCTACTAATCCATATAGTGCTAGTAAGGCAGGTGGTGAAGAGTTAGCAGTAGCATATGAGAATACCTATAATCTTCCAATATACATTACTCATACAATGAATGTCTTTGGTGAGCGTCAGCATCCAGAGAAGTATATTCCCATGTGTATCCGAAGGGCAAGGGATGGTGAAACTATTACTATTCATAGTGATTCTACTAAAACAATTCCTGGTTCAAGACATTATATTCATGCAGAAGATGTCTCGTCTGCTATTATATTCTTGTTAAATTATGAAGGTGAGTTTGAGCCAACATGGGGTAATGCTAAGTGTCCTAAGTTTAATATTGTTGGATCAGAAGAACT
>NZHF01000006.1 GCA_002691305.1 Gammaproteobacteria bacterium
GAAGCTGTGTTAGCAGTCGATACGGCTGTTGAAGCATTTGAGGAAGCCGTGTTAGCAGTTGTTACAGCTGCTGAGGCATTTGTAGATGCTTGATTAGATGTTGCAACTGCTGTATCAGATTTTGTATCAGCTCCATTTGCTGTAGCTGTGGAAGCATTAGCTGTTGAAATTGCTGTATCAGATTTGGTATCTGCTGCATTTGCAGTAGCTGTAGCAGCATTAGCTATTGTTGTAGCGCTATCAGCTTCATTATTAGCTTCCTGAGTTACATATAAGTTTTGAGTAAAGTTATCGTTTAGATCCTTAGCTCTAATAGCTGATCCAGAATAGAAAGTAGCTTGAGTTTCCTCATCACTAGTCTCTCTATAAATTCTAATAGCAGTTCCTACAGCTGGAGCTGATGTGAATTGTATTTGTGTTAGACCGACATGTGAATATGCAGTTGTAGCAACGCCATCAAGAGTAACCTTGATATCGCTTTGATTAATATAGGGGAATGTAAAACTCCGCAGAACATCCGTTGTATTCAGCTGAGTATAAGTGTCTTCAGTTTGTGCCATCTCTTAAAAAATACTTTTTTCTTTTCAGCGAACTTTTAATAAAGTTTCCAGTGGGTTATTTGATTGACCTATGCGTGATTTAAAGTTATCAGCGATATCACTACCACTATTTAAAAACTTTGTACGAGCTTTTCTCTTATAACCGCCAACAAGGGTAGAAATATCCTTATACCATTTGGATTGTTTTCTTTCCACGCCGTCAGCAGTACCTTGATTATCTACCCAGTCTTTATATTGAGCTTTAAACTGTGGACTTTCTAATAAAACTTCTAAAGCTCTAGGAAAATTACCTTTGTCATACATTAATTTCCGTATTTCTTGTTGTTCTTCAATATTTAGATCTACTCCATGTAGCTTTTTAACTACAGCATCAGAAAACTCAAACTGTAAAGCGCTTAATTCCTTTGCTAATGGACTAGCAGTCTTCTTAGCAATTTTAAATGGACTAATAGCATTTATAGGATTCTCATAACCTGTAACCATTTGCTCTCCAGTTAATACATCTATGGTTGGTATCTTATCGCCTACTATTCCACCCGTCATTTTACCCATTACTGCATGAAGACTATTTCTATATTCATACATTCCTGACTTCATGACGTTTTCAAATTGATTTCTTAAACCAGCTCCACCCGTTATAGGAAAGGCTAGATTTAATCTCTCACCTGTTGCTCGTGTTACTTTTTCAGGGGTCCATGCTCTTATATTTAATACTCCAGCTAAATCTACAAACCCTTGGAAATAAGATCTATCAGTTATTGAGGCTGCAATGGTATAACCTAATTGACCCCATAACTTATCACCATCAGTAGCGTTTAAATATTTAATGATCTGACCTGTATCTGCTATTGCTGAGAAGATTAACTCGGCCCCAGGAATAGATTTATAAGATACCCATGTATTACCAAACTTGATAGACATAGGCGCATGATCTTTTAACCATAGCTTTCTTAATTCGGGATCAGCTGGACCATTTCCTGTCATATTTCCAGTCATTGCTAAGGTTCCACCCGTTCCAACAAGTAGATAACCCATAGCCTCTCTACCTTTCATTAATGCTTTTTGTTGAGGGGTTCCATGCTTCATCGTATGTTTCCATTCATCTGTAAACCTCGCTAAATAAGGGAGATGTTGAAAAGCATAGACGTTGACATTATGTGGAGTTCTTATGAAAGGTATGAATTGCTTCATTTCATCATGAGCATTCAAACTATCAGCAACTCTTTTCATCTTTCCTTTTAATTCCTTTTGGAAAGTTGCCTCTTGTGCGTTTTCGATTAGCTCTTTATCTAAGATTTCTCCATTAGCTCCGATCTTCTTTTTCAGTAGCTTTTCATAAGCATCATTGAAAGCTTTTTCATCCCCTGCAAAGTTAGGTAGGTCTCGTAATTTATCGACTTCTATAGCAGCTTGATATCTAAGATCCATCCTAGATACCATTGTTTTAAATAAATCATCTCCAGATTGCAAACCTCTCCCAGGCCATGTATTCCACGGCATATTTACGAGGGAGTGATAAGCCCCTAGGGTTTGAGCTGCAAACTTTTCTGTAGGACTTGTAGCAACTCGCTTCAGATTATCTACATCCTTAGTTGTATTAGTAAAGACTTCACCTAATTTACTACCTTTAGTAACTGGAGTTTCTGANCCTAGAGATTTTTTAGCCATTACTAAAGACTCTCCTAATGTNGANTGCATTGAATCAAGCATTGAAGCTGAGGCTCTTACCCCTTGCCAATTTCCCTCCATTGCATGACCAATAGCCATAGCTAAAGGGCGCTCTAGAGCTACTACTGTGTTACCCGCTAAGTTACGAATCTGTGAAACTGGAGAAGATAGCCAAGCATTAATAACAGCTTGGTTAATATTCTTTAGTCCTGTTTTATATACCATTCCCCAGAAGCTACCAATCTTAGTTGGATCGCCTCCAGTAGATACCATTGCTCTTGCAAACTGTTGGATNACCTCTTTTTGTTCGAGCATATCCTCAGCATTTCCACCCTTGAAAGCTTTCTCTATTTTTTCAAAGGTTTCATCGATCATGATGTTTGCTTCATCTAAGGAGCGTTGAACATCAGGNGGTATTTGTTTCCAGTTCTGTAATTGAAAAGAAGATTGAATACTGGCTTCTTTTTTGATCTTGACTAAAGCTCTAGTTCTCGTGATAAAGGCGAGAGTTTTATCTCTAGCAAAGTGGCTTAAATCATTTAATTCTATTAATTCTTCAGAGAGATCTAATAATTGTTCAGCTGTATCTTTCACTATTACATCCATAGCAACAGTGCCTCCAGCTCCAAACGATCTAATACCTCNATCATCTACAAACCTTAAATCCTCTAAATTTGAAAGCTCTCCATTACTTGCAAACTTAGCAACACTAATAAGAGTTTTTCTTACATAATCGTCGGGTTGTTCACTTAATCTACCGGCTATTTCATCGATGTTTATTTTAGCTCCAATACCCTCTACATATTCAGCTATGTCTTGGACGTTTCCAAGTTCATCATAATCAGCGTCATTTAAGAAAGGTTGTGTTCCTCCATCAACATCTGTTTTTTCCGCTTGTGATGTAGCCGCATCATTTACGTCATTAGTAGAACGTCTAGCTCCTCTTTCATAAGGTTCATATTTTCCTTTTTGTCCTGGTTTTGCTGAGTTTAAATCATTTTCAACTTTTCTATAATTTTGTGAGTTTGCAAATTCGGCCTGATTTTGTGCCTCATATATTTGCTCTCTGATTGCTCTACCATCACCATCTTCAGGATTAAAAGGATTTCCCTCTAAAGGTTGAATCCATCTTCCTTTTTCATCAGGCGTACCCCTTACGATTGCAAATTGAGTTGATCCATCTTGTACTGGACCAAATCCAGCTCTTCTATAAATACTTGCTCTTACACTTGTTTCAGCTCGGATATTATCAATAGCGTCTACATCTGCATAATTAGGATCATTGATAGCTCTTGTCTTGACCTTTTCCCATAATCCTTCATAATCTATTTTCCCATCTTTATTAGTCCAGACTTCTAGAAACTCTTTTCTTATTTGTTTTGTATCTAAAGATTTCCATTCACCATCTAACTCACCCATTAATTGAGATGCTTTCCTTGAACCTAATTCTTGCTTAACAGCATCATCTATATATCGCTCGATAATGGGTTGTTTTTTGGCTTTTATATTTTGTTTTAGCTTGCTTTTCTGAACTGCTGAATCAACTAAATCTACTGGTTGATTATATATAACCGTACCAGCTTTTAATTCTTTACGAGCTATGTCATTGAAAAAAGAGATGAGTTTTTTACCATGACCATTGAATTGAATGCTAGTAGTGTAATTACTCCATGTAACTTCTAAAGGGGTATGACCAAAAAGATCTTTAAAACTATCACCATCTACATATTTAGCTAAAGGGTCAGGAGTGAAACTCCAGATCACCTCCATTCCATTAGGTAATATTTGTTTTTTTGCCGCGTATCCATTGCCAGGGATTTGTGCAAAAACAGGAAGCTTTTGAATCTCTTTTTCAAATCTTTCTTCAATCTTATTAGTTGTTTGATTCCATTCTTTAGGAACACCCGCTTTAATTTTTGCTTGTTCCCATAACTCTTTTCCTCTAGCTGCTGTTTCTTCCTCTGTTTCAAAATCAATTTTATTATCAGGTTGTAACTCAATGGTCTCATCAATTTCTCTAGTAGGAAGATCTATAGAGGCAGCTTTTGATTTAACTATCTTATTTGCAGTATCGTAATCATATATAACGACTTCCGATGTATCTTTGAATTTCTCTGGCATTGGATCGCCAAAGCTATCAGTTCTCGGAGTCAGATTTGGATCGTACTTAACACCTGCATAACCATTTTCTAGTACATACTGTCTTATCTTTTCTTTTTGTTCATCACTAAAATATTTAAACTTTCTTTCAAAAGTTCCAAATCTAGTTTCTATTGGTGCTAATTGTTTTGTAGGTTCACCAATACCAATATCTTTAGCCCAACTAGCAACATCAGTATTTGATAAATCTAAGATCTTTACACCTTTTGGTAATTGACCAGATAAAACATTTCCTCCATACGCTGAGGCTTTATCAGGTCTGGTTGACATATAAACACCATCTCCCATCATTAAGCCTTGCTCTCGTTTAGCAGCTTCTCCAGCTTTAAAACCTTTTTCTAAAATTGACCTAGAGGCTTTAACACTGGTTCCGTGGTAAAGATTTAAAGTTTTTACAGCTACATCAGCGCCTTCCTCTGCTGACGCTCCATTCTTAACCGCTCCTTTTCCAGCTCTTAAAGCTCCATATAATTCTGATAAGCCATCAACAGCAATACCAATAGTTCCACCTTCAACTAAATTCTTAAGACGACGAATGTATTGGTTATCATCATCTTCATGAGCTAAGGCTTTAGAAAGGAGATTTGAGTATCGACTATCAGCAACAATATTTGATAAATTTCCTTCACCTGGATCAGCTAAGAAATCAACTAATGAACCTCTTAAAGTTTCACTAGCTAAACGACTTTGCCAAGTTGCTCCACCTCCTACACCTACACCAAGCCCCGCTAGTTGCTTCATGTTGATGACTATGGAAATCATCTCTCGACCAAAGTTTCCTACAGCTGTATTGTTTTTTGCTGTTCCTAAATCCCATTGAGCTGATTCATAAGATTGAGACCAAGGGATATCTTTTGAATCAACTTTTATAACACCTGTTTTAGCTATAAGTGATTTCGCTGTATCTCCAAGAAACTCTCCAGCTTCACCTAGATTTTCTATTGATCCAGCAACACCACCAACAGCAGCTCTTACAGTTTCTCCAGCAACACTTTTATCGTTTTCTAGAAACTCTTTCTTTGCTGCTGTTCGATCTTTTAAACTTGGTGTGATAGCTTCTCTATCTTTTCTGATCTCATCCTTACTTCTTTGATCATCTTGGAAAGTGTTATCAATCCAATCTCTAACTGCTACAGCACCCTCATTGACTAGACGTTCTGAAGCGCTGTAATTATTTGTACTGGTTTCTGGCTGTTTAGGTTGTTCTTGTGAGAGCGCACTCTCTTCTTCAGTGGGATCGATATCACTACCACCAATCCCTAAAGGTTGTTCGGTCATTATTCTTTTTAATGATAAAAACTAATTGTTTGGTATGACGCATCACACACTGATAACAAATTAAAATAAAGGTTTTTTACTATTTAATATCTGTAAGCGATTCGGTTGTTCTCTGATATTGCCTGAGAGTTAAAGGATATCCAAATTCTTCAGTTGATACTTCTTCTACATTAGCTTCAGTTACTTCACCCTCAAATTTAGGAGGTAGTGGAGCTGAGATAGCTTGTATCTCATAAATTCCATAAGCCTTTCCTTGTAATTGGATTAATGTTCTTACATTTGTTCCTAAAGCTTTAGCTACTTCTTTTAATCGGCCTGATGGTTCTTGTCCAGCTTGTATAGATTCAAAACCAGTCAATAATTCAGTACGAGTTAATAATTGATCATTCGCTATATTTATTTGAGATCTTACAAGCTTGATATCATCTACGTTTTTATTTGAGTAAATTCGGTACTTAATACCATCATCTCTAATTTTTGTATAAGTAGTTAATTTTCCAAGACTATCAGCAGAATATCTATATCCTTTAATTTCTCCATCATCAATTCTTAGACTCGATAATTCTTGAGTCATGTTTTGAGTGATCTCATTTAATTTATTTCTNATNTCTTGAGATGTTGCATTTGGATTATCTTTTACATAATCAACTAATTGAGAGTTCATTCTCAAAGACACATCATTAGCAATACTCTCACCATCTGAGGTGATGATATCTTTTAAATCAGCTGGATCTAAATCGGTTTTTGCCAAACTTGTAGTAATTAAGTTTGCAGATATACCTTCAATGGTACTAATAGAACCCATTTGCTCTAGTTTCAGATTTGTAGCCGTATCAACTGAATCTNTTTGTTGTGGTCTNTATCCAAGACNTTTAGCTTCTTTAAGGGTTAGNTCTTTACTTTGAACCATCTCGGAAAGTTCCCCATTAGTCCATGATTCACCATTGTTAGAGCTATCTAGCATTGATTCATATGTGAACGGGCTATAGTTAACTCCTAGGTTTTTTAGACGAGCGGCCTGTAATCTAGCCGCATCAGTATTTTTCCCTTCTAAATCATCAATCGCTTTTTGGTTTATGTCTGCTATTTCTTCAGACGTAATACCATCTTTTGTTAAAGCTTCTAAGCGCTCATTAATCGTAGTATTAACGTCCAGTTGTTCGATAACTTTTTCATTTGTTAGTTGCTTAGCAACATTCAGATCTATATTTAATTTCGCCTCAAAGATATCATCTTTATGAATCTTTCCATATTGAGTACCTTTATTTGGCTTACCATCTTTCCAAACTTTATAACCTCTACTGAGTTGATCTAAAATAACTGTATTTGAAGTCTTCTCAGCGTAATCAATAATATACTCAACAGCTGCCTTATTAGCTTCCCCTGGAGATCCTCTATATTTACCTGATGCAAATAACTCAGCTGTAAGAGCTTCAACAACTACATCAGCAGATTTCCCACTTGCTAAATCTGATGAGGCTATTTGTAAGGCGTTACTTTCTGACTCGTCTATTCGAGTTTCTACTATTGAATCAGTAATACTTTTAGTTTCAGCTTTAAGAATATCTTTAACAGCTGGTAATAAAACTGTAGCTACTTGATCAGTAGCCATTTTAGAAACACTAAACTCTTTAGCAAAAGCTAAGGCGGCTTGACTTCTAATAAAATTTATATCTTCTCTTGTCTGAGCTGTAAGAGGAGTAATAACTCTTCCATCAGGTAACGTAATAGCTATATCACTATTGAGATACTCTTTNAAAAATGGGTATGCCTGTTGAACTGCCTCGTTAACTGTAAATTTTCTTGTTTGCCTAGCTAAGGTCTCGTTTTGTGATTCTTCTCTTAAACTATTTTCTAAAATTAAATCACCATCAGCAGCTTTTTGAATTGCTTTTTCATTGGTGAAAAGACCTTTTACAAAGTCGTTNTCCTCTGTCTTTGCTGATTCAATAGCTGAGTTTGTATCTTTATCATTAAATAACCCAAATAACTCATTAGCTTCAGTTAATGCATCTTTGTTTTTACTAGCCTTAAGATTATGATCAATAACCTGAGAGGCAAAGGTTGTAGATAATGTAGCTATTTTAGAAATTAGATTTAACTTAGTTAATTCATAATTCCCTTTTGCTTGAACATAAGAGGTATTTAGATTTGCTTTCGCTACATCAAATGAAGTATCTAGTTTTAATTGAGATTCTTCATTAAGTGTCTCAATCTTTAATCTAGCTGTTTCTTGTTGATGCCCTACTTCGAGCTTACCTCTATTGGCACTTTGTCTAGCTTTTAGTTCTAAGCTGCTAGCGTCTTGTCGTCTAGCTAGGTTGTCTCGTTGTAATCTTTGATCTAGCTCTAACCGTTTAAGTTTTTCTTTTTCTTTTTTTGAACTTATGGAAGTTTTAACAGGAATAAAAGATCCCCCTTGAGATGATCCTTGATATTTGTTTTGAGCGGGTTGTATGGATTTTAATCTAGACATAATTAACCAGTAACATATATAGGACTATCAGGGACATCAGGTAGATATCCAAGCTCAGGTATAAGACCAATACTACTCTTAGCTTTATTATTTTCGCTTTGTGCTTTCAACCAATTACCCTCCATAGCAATAATAGAGGCATCACGTTTAGAATCTAGAGTCGCTTGATTCATTGCTTTCTCAAAGCCTATCTGTCTATCTACATCTCCAAGAATTACTCCTATTGATTGACCTGTTCTACCAGAGGCTAAGATAGTTCCTTTTGCTCCGATTGACTTAGCTAATAGGGTTTGATTTTCAAAGGCTGCTTTTTTCTTTGCTTCATTTAATTTGGTTTGCTCTTGCATGTATGCAGTATTAGCAGCTTGATTATTTAGATCAATTTGCTTTTCAGCTGCTAAATAATCCTTATGATATATCCTTGATTCCTCTTGAAACCTTTCATATTTTTGTTGACGAGCTAGTTCAACCTGTTCTCTTTGTTGATTCCAATTATTTTGTAGTGCGTTATTTGTTTGTTCTACTTGTAAGTTATAAGAGTCGATCCCCTGTTGTTGTTGTAAGAGTAACGCTTGTCTTTGATTTTCTTGATTTAAAATACTTTGCTCTCTTTGAGCATCTAATTGAACTTGTTGAGCTTGAGCTTGAGCGTTTAAATTGGCTTGAGCATTTGCCGCCTGTTGTTGAGCTGACATAATACCCATACCTACTGAGGCAGCTGTACTGATAGCAGATACGGCTATTGTTGCGTTTGCTGCCGCCGCTGCCGCCGCGCTTAATCCTGATCCCGCCGCGATAATGCACATAATTTTACGATCTCATAATATGGAAGATTCTTTGGTCCTATGGGTACTGTTCTTAGGGCTTTAAACCCTAGGTGTTTGAGTAACTTGTGATGTACGNGGTTTCTTACGTCTGCAAAAGCCCAAAGTAATCGNTACTCTTTTTGTACTTCTCTCAACCATTTACTTGATCGCCGTACAAATATGTGAGGATATTTAGTGATAGCTGGAGTGCATAGCATCCAGATTTGACCTATTTGGTTATCTAACCGAACAATTCCAGCAACCCCCGCAATTTCTCCNTCTGGTGAATGGAAAACGGTTGCATGTTCACTACCTAAGACACAAAGAGGGATATGAAAGGGGGTATGACCCATACCTTCCACTTCCCTTTTATCCTCTGGTCTTAATTGATTAGCTACCAAAAAGCCATCTTTAACTGTGGCTTTGCGGTATAGTTTCATGTTTATCTAATATTTGCTATTCCTCTATTGCTGTAATGTCCCTCCCAGCTGTAACTNGTTATTGAAGCTGGTAAAGGATCAGAGGCTTTAATCTTAATGGTGACATAATCACCTCGACTAAATACAGGGATAGCTTTTGTGGTTAATTCTTGGACTGCTACTTCATTAGCTTTATAAATATCAGCTGGAGTAACATCTAAATCTAAATTGATATCATCGTATCCAGTCTTAGAAACTGTAATGTTATATCTACCTGAATAGTAAAGATCTAAATAGGCAGTTTCTACCATTGGTATATTTACTCTATCAGCTCTCTTATCTTGAGTTAGGAAGAATGAAGGTAAGGTTACACTCATATCGTATTCCAACCCTAGGATAAATTCCTCAGCAGCATCTTCATTATCTACCTCAACATAATAGCCAGTACTATCAGATTGAATTTCTGGACGTAAGAATAAAGTTTCCTGACCTGATTGAGTAATAATTATATTTGCTTGTTTACCTTCTACATAACTACCAGCTGGAAACCTTAGTTTCTTTTTAGTAGTTCCGCTATTAGCTTGAGTTACTTCACTTTTGAAGAGATAGTTATCTAATCTAGGTACAAAACTCTGACCAGCTGCTGTAATTGGTGAGGTCTCGGCATCATCCAACATCTCTAACTTTGTCAGGATGTGAGAAGTACCGTTATATAAAACAAAGTATCCAGTGTCATGGTCAAATCCAAAGAGTTTTACTATGGCTGGCATTTTCCATTTAGCCCATCCAGCTAGACTCCTTTCATTTCCTGTATTGAAATATTTAAACGTATATAAGGTATCCGTATCATTTCCAAAAGAAACAAAACTGTTATTAGGACTTGTAGTAGAAGTGGTTAAATTAGGCGGTATATACTCAGGAATAATCCTCGTATTCTCAGCTACTAGGGGTCTATTATCTACAGAGTCAACAGCCATTTCAAACACCTTACTAAAGGTATCAGCCTCAGTACTAAAGATAATTGATACTCCAGTTTCTAATGGTTTTACATCGGAAGAATATGAGTAACTAGATAATTCTTTTAGTTGTACTGTTGCTGGACCAAANGCAGTATCTGGAGAAGATAAAAGAAATTGACTATTTTCTGCAAATAATAAAAGACCTTTTGGTGTTCCTAAAGCTGCCTTAAGTGTAGATGGCTTAGTTGCGGATGCTGTTAAATCTATTGGATCAGCATCTGAAATGCTTATTGCACTATTAGAGAAGAAATTAAAATAATCCCCAGGCTGACTCATAACCACACCGTCACTTGATAAGAATCCCAGACGATTCATAAAGAAGAACATATCCTTTACCGTCTGACCTACAAATGATGGAGCTGGATTAGAGTTCTCATCTCCTACTTCTCTAGAAGCCCAATACTGAGTATCACTATATGAATTTGATAAAGGTCTAACTGTAAAGCTTCCACTTGCCTCCCTTATTAATACATGAGGCATTGTTGAGGTGTTGAGGTTTAAAGGAATACCAGGCTTAACAGTTTCCTCCCAACTACCTTGACCTGGAATATCCCCACTAGTTGCCGTGAATCTTACATAGTAATCATCAGCTTCAGAATCTTCAGTATTTTGAATTTTTAATATCATTCCTGATACACCTTGTTCAGGAAGTAAGGAGACATTACTTACACTTCCCTTGAGGGCATACATCGCTTTATTATTTGTACCTCCTCTAGTCTGGATATTAAATTCTCGTGTATCCCCTCGTTTTATATGGATAACATTACCAATAGCTGTAGCCGTATAATTAGATAAGGCAGTTATAGAAGTAACTAGACTCCCTACAATCGTACCTACATTTAATTGACCAGCGGCTGCATCGGCGGGGGAGGTATAGGTGACAACATTCTCTGAAGCGAAGTTATAACTAAAGTTATCCTCTTCTACCGTAATTGTATAAGTTTTACCCGCTAAGGTTTTGGTGAATGTATCCCCTTGCCTCCAACCCTCTCCGCTATTAGTCAGACTAACTTTTGCCGTATAGACAGAATATTGAGGATAACTAATTAGTGGGTTCCCACGTTGAACGGCTGAAACAGCAAACCAAGCATGAGCGGCAGTACCACCCGCAATAACAGCGTCATTACCTAATGTATAAGCACTTGAGGTTGAGACCGAATCTTTAAAACTAACAGAGGGAGACCAATCAGGGGCATTAGCTCCAAAATTATCTGTGTAAGCTATTTGCTCTACTCTTTCAAGTTCCCATTTTCTATTAGCTTGATCTTGTAAATTTCTAGTATATTTGGCTATTCCGTAATGATGGTATCCCCCTGCATCAGGTTCAGATGTGATACCTCCAAATGCTTCATATTTTTCAGTTGCTGTTGCAGCTGTACCACCTCCACCTCGATACATTGTTGTAGAGGTTTCATATCCTAATGCTGAATGCTGCCAATAAAAATGATATCTATTACCACCACCCCACGGCTCTATTTGAACTGCATAACCATCACTATTACTATATTGATGTGATCCAGCCGTGTACCACTGAGCTGTAGGTTGTAGAGGATCAGTAACAGCTCTCCAATGTTGTCTCCAGGTTATGTTTCCTGATGTTGTAGTTACTGTTGTATCTTTATATCTTTGATCTCCTAAAACAACACTTGTATGATTAGCTGATAAACCTATTGTTTTTTCAGCGTAGAATTGCTTTAGATTTTCAGTAAAACCACCACCACTAGAACTACTAGAGGAAGTGTTTACATTACTCATATAAACCCCAGTAGGAAATGGTTCTCCCTCTACCTCAGTTTTCTCTTGGGCATATTGACAAGTAGTAGCAATATTAAAAGCTAGTCCTGTTTTACCTGTATCCGAATGAGTAAAGTTTTGATTACCAGCTTTCTGGCAGTTACTATTTGCTGATGCTCCAGAGTCTTGGAATGTAGCTGGACTGATAGTTAGCTTTTGCGCTCTATAGACCTTTTGCTGAGAAGTTGATTGACCGTCTTTTAAAAAGTCGATTGAGTAGTTTGTGTTATAAGCAATTTGATTTATAACTACTAACGCTTCCTGAACATTATTATCTACAGTCGATGAATCCATAGATATACGTTGCTCGGAGTTACAAAGCAATGTGTAATCATTTATGGTTAATGGTCGAATGTTTTTAACGTCAGCTACATCTAAATATTGAGCGGCTGTACCTTGAGTATTTACATTTATAGGAGATCCAGTGTCAGCATCCCATACCTTTAGCTGAGTAACAGGTGGATTACTAGTGTCTTTATATATAGCTACTATGTACCTTTCGTTTTGGTCTCGGAAGATAGGGAACCATGTAGCATCTTTAGGGATATCGGTTGCGAGTTGATTTATGAATTTTGTAGGTGGTCTCTTTCTGCAACCAAACGTAGGATCTAATAAGACATTCTCAGCTTCTCTTACTTGTCCAGGTATTTTTAGAGGGTCGGGTTGCTGCGATACTCCACCTAATAAATTAGGAATTGATTGGGAGATTGCAGACATAATTTAATGACGACGTATAGCGTTATATGGTAGGTAACTTTGATAGGACTGTTGATTATCCTTATCAGCGAATATGGTGTAATCCCCTTGTTGGGTATCGTGTTCTAAAGCAGATGCTCTAGCAAATATCTCCTCTCTTTCTCCAAANTTAACCGCCTCTGTTGAGCCGATACTTCTACCAGCAAAGACATTAGCTGATCTNATTGTTATGTAGTTTTTAAATGCCTCTGGTAACTCTTCAAATGAAAAGAGCCAGATAACATCAAGCTCCATATCATCATCCCAGACATATGTATGATTTACTTTGTCATAGAGTTTGTTTTGTCTAATAACCGCTCTATTTAAGGATGTTGGTTTTGTATCTAGAGATAGAACATTAAAAGGTATCTTGATATGTTTATTACCATCCCTACCAAATGGGTAATGATGTTCGGTATTAAATACCCANCCTTCAGATTGAACTGATCTAGATATCTCATCGAGTATCTGTTCAGCCATCTCTACTAATGGGTTTCCACTCTCTAAGGTTGTTACTGGGGCTTGACCTATATTTGAGATGATTGTATTTACAGCAGCTAGTTTTGTAGCCTTAGCTATATTTGCCATGTTTTCGTTAATTTTCTAGTGAACGAGAAGCACCGAGGGAGGTGAACTCCCTAGGGCTATTTAATTATTGTGCTTGTAAAGAACCAGCGACTTTAACGTCGAGTGATCCACAACCCATTGCAAGTTTTCCAACGATTAACTGCGCTTAAACCCATTATTTCTAATGGAGCTGACTATATCTTTTTCCATGTAGGAAATCGGACGCTAATCATGTATTACGGAACAAGCGTGTTCCACCATGTAGTCGATGCACCTTCCTCTTACGCTTAAGAGGCTTGGCTCAGAATTGCCTTATCTTTTGACTTAGGTTTCTCTGAGTTCATCCGATGTTTATCTACCTATTACTAGATAGAGGGGCAAGTTAGTTCACCCTGATATTGGACATTGAAATCGTTAGANGTNGTTTCGATNGTCGGTGAGACACTTTCCACTATTCCCGCNGCCTGTTTATGGAACACGAGGCCACAGCAAGTAGCATTAGTATCTGTGTAGTCGTTATTCTCACCTGTAACAGCTGAGTTATAAGCCGCCATGAAGGGCAGATTATTGGATTTGTAAATGCGGATTCCGGCAATNCTNACCAATCCGCNTACCAGAATTTANGTCNCCTTGTGAGTTACCTAAGTCTCTGTTNAGGATGTTNGTATCAACAGAAGATACGAGCGAATAATATTGACGTGGAGACAATACACAGCTACGATTTTCTTGAGGGGCCGATCTTTCGTCGAGTACACTCGCGCATTCAAAGAGGCCATCCACTATTTTCTGAGCAACTAATTGATTGCCAGAACCGATAGAAACTTCAAAGCCACCAGGCTCTCCAGTAACTACGGATGCTTCCCTACTTGCCATGTCTAAGACACGAGCAATTCTTAGGTCATAAAAATTAGCTAAACTTTCTCCGATCTGTTTTGAAATTTCTGATCTGGTAGACCATTGAGAAATTATTTCATCAAGGTCATATACAAACTGGCTACTAACAAGTAGATCATCTAAGAGCAAAGTCTTTTCGTTTGCCTTTAGTGCTGTATCAGCTAAGATTGGGGTGCCTGGAACATGAAAGCCAGAACTGAGTTTACCCGTTAGTAAAAATTGTTTTGATTTCGCTCCTCTTAGGGTGTAACTTCTTACTAATCCCTTGAAGATTGAGGCGTTATTGAACGCTGTAAATACCTCACCACTGAACAGCTTAAGTGCTGTTGCATACTTATTAGCGTAGGTATTTGATTGGTTTCCATTAACCGCACTTGGGCGGGTAATGTTTGCCATATTAGTCATTTTCTTTTAACTATTAAATGTTTATAATTTTCCCGAATCGATTCAAAAGTTGTTGTTTTGAGATTTAACCTTCTCAAGGTAGCTACCCCATAGTTATCCAGCTCACTGGGCTAAAGGGTAGGATGAGAAAGAGATCCTACTCTGAGGTGTCTCTTTCCCTTTGTTTTACTTGCGGGTTACTCTTGTGTAAGAAACACCGCGATAAGTAAGAGTTACAGTCATTGGTAATAGCTCTTTATCTAGCCCCCGTTCCATGACTAGATG